>DASPIL010000049.1 GCA_035629175.1 Verrucomicrobiia bacterium
ATGCGGTATCGAGCGCTTCTTTCGAGCTCATGATCTGTACGGTGTAGGTTCCGCCGGATGCCGCATTGGTTGAAACCGTGGTGGCCGACGGCGTAAAATTGATGCTCGGGTGCTCCGCTTTCAGGAACGACCGCATGCCGCGGAACAAAGCCGAGGCGAGAATGTCCTGCCCGTACTCGGTGTTGAGGTAATTGGCTTCGTTGACATTGGTCAGGAAGCCGCATTCGACGAGCACACTGGTCATTTGCGTGAACTTCAGGACCTGCAGCGTGTGCTCGCGATCGTCCGAATCTTTCACGCCGCGTGAGTGCCGGCCCGCCCTTCCGCTGAATTCCTTTTCGAACGCGCGTGCGAGCTTCACCGATTTCTTCGACGACATCGAATGCACATGCGACTCCGTTCCGCGAATGGCCGTATTCGGGCTGCCGTTGCAGTGAATGCTGATGAAATAATCGACGCCTTTCGTATTCGCCATTTCGACCCGCTGATCGAGTGTCGGGTACGTATCGTCGGTGCGCGTATACAGCACTTTGACGTTCGACAGCCTTTCGGTGAGGTACGTTCCGAACTTTTGGGCGATGATAAGGTTCAGGTCTTTTTCCTGCAGGTGTTCCTTGTTCACCGACTCGTGGCCCGGATCGTGGCCGCCGTGGCCCGGATCGATCAGGATCGTGATGGTCTGGCCCTGTGCGAACAAAGCAAACAAACACGCGCATAGCACGAAAACCGTTTTCCCCATACTGCAAAATTACAGCGGTTCGGCGGCGCCCTGCGGTGAAGAAAAAAAGGTTACTAAAGCCCGAATGTTAATTTTGAGTCAGCCCGCCCCGCCGGTGTGGAACGCTTGATCACTACCCCGCCGCTCTGCGCGGCCGACGGGACAGGCGCTGCAAAGGGGGAGAAATTGTTATTTTTGGAACGATGGAAAAACAGCGCGTTGCCCTGATCGAATTTGGCGGTTCGCACGACGAATGCCTGCTGACGCAGATGGAAGCCCTGCAATCGGCCGGGCGCGAGATCCTTTTCGTGACGAACGAACGGTTGTACGAGCGAAACCCGCATCTGCAC
>DASPIL010000050.1 GCA_035629175.1 Verrucomicrobiia bacterium
TGGAACAGTTTTCGCGTCAGGCGAAGCATGTTGTAGCTGTTGCATGTTTCCGTCGTTTGCGGCCCGAGTCGCCGGCTGAGTTCGCCTGCGGGGCCAAAGTGTTCGCCCTGGCTGTTGCCGCCTGTGACATACGTGTGGTCGCGCGTCACACGATCCCAGAAAAATTCCGAGATCGCCTGCCGCGGATCGCGGGTCAGCTCGTAAAGCCGCGCCGCACCCACGATTTTGGGGATCTGCGTGTTCGCGTGCTTTCCTGCGAGTTCATCGCGGCCTTCCGCGAGGGGATCGAGGATGACGCGATGATAAAACTTTTGCGCGAGCGAAAGGTAATTCGTGTTGCCAGTTAGCGCATAAAGATCCGCCAGGGTCTCGTTCATTCCTCCGAATTCACAAGCCAGCATGCGTTGCCATTGCGCGTCGGAAAGATTCCGCGTCGCCTCCGCCGTCCAGTTTGCAAGGTTGGTTGCGACGACAACTGCCTGCGCATTCGTCGTGAAGCGTGCGACATCGATCAGGCCTGCGAAGAGTTTGTGGATGTTGTACCAGGGAACCCATCCGCCGTTCAGGTCGAAGCCGCTGGACCGGATTTCTCCGCGGGCAATTTCGCTGAAAATCCGTTTGCCTTCAGGGATTGCTCCCACATACCCATTTGCATTCGCCGCCTGGCATTCTGCCAGTTCCCGCACAACGAGATCGATTCGCTCCTGAAATTCCGGATTGCCCGTGACTTGAAGCATGCGTGCGCAGCCGGACAGATAATGGCCGAGGCTGTGGCCTGCCAGTCCGCGAGCTTCCCAGCCGCCGTAGTTTTCCGCTTTCGGCGAAGGGCCTGCCTCTTTTCGATGCCAACTCAGGAGTCGATCGGGTTCGAGAGTCAGGAGATAGTCTGCAGTCAACTGCGCAGCGTGGCGAAAAGGGCCGTCCAGCAGTTGCACGTTGCGCGGCTCGAAAGGTTCGGCTCGAAGCGATATCGCAGGCGGCACCTGATCGGCGTGACTGGGGCTGAGGGCGAGAGCTGCAAGCATTAATAGCGATGCAAGCAATCGCAACAGTCTGCATCGCACACTTCTGGGGTGGGGGTTGTTTCCACACTGCTGGCGCGGTCCACGATCTTCCCGTTGGGAAGCTGGCGATACAGCCCGTACTCCGTAGCAGCCTACTGCGGAGGGCAGGACAGGTTTGGAAACCTGCACTGCGGTCATCATTGATTCCATGGGCAAAAAAGGATGCGCCCGGCGCGGATTGCCGGGCGCATCGTACAGCTTAGTTCCGTCGACGATACACCAATCCCGCAGCGGCCGCGACGCCCAGGATAGCCAGGGTTCCGGGTTCCGGAACGATCTGAATATTGTCGATCGCAGCCCAGGGTTCGCCCGTTCCGGTGGGTGAATTGATGAAGCGCAGGAAGATCGGGCTGGAGTTATTCGCGCCACTCAGATCCAGGTTTGCCGTGCGGGTGACACTCTCCCCCGGTGCCAGGGCTCCGCTGGTGAGCGAAACGGAATCAATGAGCGTGACGCCTGCGGCACCCGCGATATCGACGTCATCCGCAGGTGTGAAGCTGCCGTCGGTTTGATACAAGGCAACCGTGATTCCCATGTCGCGCGCACCGCCGGCATCGGTAAACGAGCCAATATCAAATTGCAGGGCGAGAGAACTCGCGCCGGCATCATTGATTCCGAGGCTTTGATAAGCCCAGTGTGGCGTTGCGAACATGTAGCCGAGACCCATCACCGAAGTTCCGTTGGGCGATACGGTCGGGCCATACCACGTGCCTTCCCACCACGAGTTGTTCGCCTGGCCCGTGACGGTTGGGAGGGAATTAAACCAACTGTCCACGTCCCACGTATTATTCGCGGGAGCGTTGTTTTGGAAGTCACCGTTGGTGACCTGGAGTGCTGCCTGGGAGGCTGGCGCGGCCAGGGCTGCCAGGGCACATGCGATCATGAGTCGAGTTTTCATGTTTTGTTTCTTTGGGTTTGTTGTCTGAACCAAGTGAGTTAACGAACGAGGCGATAGAACTTCGCCGTTCCCGCGAGTGTATCCGTCGCGATGCGCTGGCCGGCCTGTGTGCTCTCGATCAAATTCGCCGCGGCCCACGGTCCATTCAGGCTCGAGCTGCTTTGCAGGGTCGCGCCCGCGACGTCCGCCCATGTAACTCTCACCTGCGTGTTGCCAATCCGTTCAATTGCGAGCTCGGGAACTGTCGTGCCTGGCACAACAGCGGCCCAACTGGCGCCCAGGCGAAGTTCATCGAAGATCATGTTGAAATCCGTGCCGATGCGAATTCCATCAAACGTGAAATTGCGCACGGCTCCCGATCCGCTGGGTGATGCAGGCGGATTGGGCCCGACGGGCGGATTTGCGTAAAAGGTAATCTGTGCGAGCTCGCCCGAGACGGGGAAGTCGATTCGATAAACCAGCAGGGTGGTGTTTGTGCTGGGTGCGACGCTGTCCGGAAAATCAGCATCCTGTCCTTGCGCGGCTCCGGTAAAACCCCACCGGCCGTTGTTGGGAGCGGCAGTGGAAAGGCCGAGGAACAGCGGCACGCCCCCGGCACTGAGCAGTGACACGCCAGCGGATCCCGGCGTTTCAGGAAAGGCGCCCTGCGCAAGGAAGCTGACCCAAACCGTTCCGCCTCCCGCGCCGCCGTGCACACCAGAAATCGACGATAACAGGCGATCTGCGTTCCCCGTAATAATTGTAGCCGAATTGCTGGATGCAAGGAGCCCGGGATAGGTGAGGCCGGGGCTCGTCACACTTCCCACACCCGTCCACGCGTTCACATCAAAGCCATTTCCACCAGCCTGGCCCGGCAGATTCTCGACTCCCGCTTCGTATGCAAACGATTCACTTGCGGACACCTGGGCCGCGACCGTCAGCGATGCGGTATTGATCGTCGCGTTCGACAGGACCGTGAGATTCGCGATCCCTTCCGCCAAAGTTTGAATCGTGAACGTCTGCACGTTGGTCGCGCCGTTGGCAAAGGTCAGCGTCGTCAGGGCCGCGTTCGAACTGCTGATGCTGAATGCGGCGGGATTGTCGTTGCTGATGACCATGCTGACAGGCTGCGGCGCGCTGGCGGGAATTGTTACGGTCACGATACCTGAACCGCCAATCGGAATGAACCGGGTGGGAATCGTCAACTGTGGCGCGGGCGGGGGCAGCGGTTGCGCAGGTCCAGTGAAGCGCATGATATTCGTCCACGCTGTGCCGAGGCGGATTTCATCAAAGTAGAGCGTGTCGGAGGTTCCCAGCCGGATTCGATCGAACGTGAAGTTATTAACGAGGGCTGATCCTGTGGGGCTGAAGGGTTCCGTACTATTCATGGGCGGATTTGCATGGAAGCTCACGCGCGCCATGCCGCCATTCGTTGCGGGGAAGTCGATTCGATAAACCAGCAGGTCAACTTGCAATCCCGGTGTCGGGCTGCCGGCAAAGTTCATCTGAACATTTCCGCCCTGGAGGAAACCCCAGGTGTCGTTGGGCGACAGGCTGAGGACCGAACCCATGAAAAGATTTTCCGCTGCAGGCCCGTTAAACAACGACAAGCCGCCCCAATCCGAAATGGCGCCGCCGGGCGCCTGCACGAGAAAGCCAATGTACACTGTGCCACCCCCGACGCCTCCGTAGGTTCCTTCGAGCGAACGGAACGCTTCGTTGCCTGCGCCCGAAACGCCAGCCGCATTGCTTGAGGTCACGAACGCGGTGGCGCCGTTTTGGTATTCGAGGCCGGCGACAATGATGTCCGCGAAGGACGGCTGCACCCACGGCCCGGAAAAACCGGTTCCGCCATTTGCGCCTTCAAGGAACATCTGGGTGACGGCATCGTAATGAAACGGTTCCTCGGCCACGATCGGCGTTCCGATTTCCAGCGAGTTCGTCGTGAACGAGGAATTGGGAATGACACCGATCGATCCGCTGCCTTTCGCCAGCACCTGCACGTTGAAGGTTTGAACGTTCGTTGCACCAGCGGCGAAGTTGAGCGTGATCGAATTGACGCCGCCCGGCAGGCTGATGATTCCCGGGCTGTTGTTCGTAATCACCAGCGTCGCGGCCGTGTTCGCGTTTGCAATGGACGGAATGACTGCAGCGACTTGAACCGTCTGGCCGGCGGGAACAAATCGCAACGGCGACGTCAATTCGGGTTGCACCGCGGGAACGAAATTGCCGAGCTGGACAAGAAACACGCGGTCGCCGGCCACGTTGTTGACAGAGTTGCCAGGAGTTGCGGCAGTGGTTCCCGTGTAGGCCGTGCCGGAGGTTAACACGTTGGTCTCGTTGCCAAGCCATTCGAAGTAGTTCAATCCCGGGCTGCCAGTGGCCGTGAGGTCAATTCCGTAGACGGTGCCTGGCGCCACCTGGACGGGCGTGCCCAACGTGAAGTGGAGCCATACGTCGTCGCCCAGCGATCCGTTTCCGCCCGTCCAAACCGCGCCATTGTTTTCGGTTCCAGTGGAAACATACGTTTCGGAACGCACTACGAAACCGGCCTGGCCGCTCTTGGAAGGATCGGTAACCCGCAAGACCCATACGCCGCCGTTGCCCATGTTCCACCATGTGCCGTTCCCTGACGTCGCTGCCTCGGTGTAGCCCGCGTGACGAATCCAAATGTCGCTGAGCACATATCCGCCGGCGTTGGCGCCCGTCGTGAAGGTCTGGCCCTGCGTGGGCCGATCTCCTGCCACGTAGTTATTGCCGTCGCTGCCGTTGTTGAGGTTTGCGTCGTCATTCGCGCCCCCGATCAGGTTGTAAACGTCGTCGGCATCGGGCGTCGGTGGAATCGTGGTGAGTTCTAGCGTCGCGGCAGAGGCAGACGACAACGATAGCGCCGCGGCGACAAGGGCGTGCACGGCGCGAAAAACGAATGGCGCACGAAAGCCTCGGCGAACAGTTGGACTTGCCGGGATGGAAGGTTGACAGCGCGGATATATCTGCACCGTTTCACCGATGGAATTCAGGATTTTCATGGTTGGGTTTGGGTTGGGTTGGAAACGATTACCACCAAAAGGCGGGGACGGGACCGCCGTTGCTGGCAACGGACCGCACGGACATCTGCTCCAGCTTTCGCCACTCGACGTGACCGTCCAGCATCGAAACATTCCCGCCCAGGGCGACCGTGCCTTTAACGTGAGGCGAGCTGTGAGCGGGAAGACCGCCCACCCCACCAGAGCCGGTGCTGATTCGG
>DASPIL010000051.1 GCA_035629175.1 Verrucomicrobiia bacterium
GAACGGTATTTCCAATTCTCTTCGCCATCTGCGCGGCGAGTTCAGGCAGTGGAACCGCCGGACCGCCTTGCACCATTTCCCCAAATACGCGGCTGGTCTCGGTGCTGATTATTTTCGATACCATCAATAGATCCTTGTCCACCTTGAACACGCGTCCCGTGACGAGCACCTTTGCGCCCGTCAAGTTGCCAACTTTCGCGGCGGTATCGGCGCTCACCGTTCCTGACAATCCCAGCCCCTGTTCGCCCAGCGCCTTCTCCAGCTCTGCGCGTTCCACGGTGATCAAGTTGGGATTTGCAGATAAGTGAGCATTCAGGAGCGCTGACACTTTCGGTCCCAAATCGCGCACCGCTTCGTCCTTCGATTCGAAGTCGAAGACTGCGATGGTTAGGACATCCTGAGCGGGAGAAAAGGCGGTCGCTGCAAGCAGCAGCGCGACAGCGAGGGTGTTTCGGATCTTCATAAAAAGAAATTCAGTCGGTGAGCGTTTTCTGGAATTTTTGCGGCAACCCAGGCGCTTCGGGATGCAGCGCGATCCGCGCCAGCTGGACCAGGTGCGCTTGGGATCGCGGGTCGTCCGCCAGATTTTCCAAAACACTCGGTTGAACAATGACCACCGCGCCAAGTTGTTCCGCAACGGTGTAAAACGACGGCGCAAGTTTGTCACGCCGTTCGCGCGGCGCCTGGATCCAAATCACAGCACAACCCGATCGCGCGAGGCTTTGAACGCGCGCGGCCACATCCCCGCCGGAAGCCGCGGCGCCGACGATCACCAACCTGCCTTCGAATGCTGCTCCGTGCATGGAATCAAGATCGATGACTTTCAACCCTGCAGCCCGCAACACAGAAGTCATCGGCTCAACATTCAGCACGCCTACCAATCCTCCAGGGAGTTCCGTCCCAAGCGCGTTCAACAGATTGGTTGGCGACACAAAAACCCGCGTCACTCCGATCACCTGGGCATCCGCGTCGGACCACTGAACGAAAAATTCGGTTTCGGCGCGAACGTCGGGAAAGGAGATGGGCACTGATTCAAGGAGCGCCTGGCGCGGCAGGAATGCAACCTCTCGAAACGCTTTCCGTTCCCCGACAGGCGCTGCGATGGAACTGCTGGTTTGGACGAGTCTATAAAACAGGGCGGTGCGCCGCGGCCTGTCGCTCGCGTTTCGGACAGTGATTTCCAGGTTTCCCAGGCGGCCACCGAACACTGCCGCGGGATGGCAGTCTACCGACAGCTGTGCGGTGACAGCAGTGACCCCGCGTGCCAGGAGCAACGCGGCCAGGGTTGCCTGCTTCAGCCAGGCATGATTTCCACGGGTATTCACACGCAGTTTTATCATTAGGACAGCCGCCGCCCGGACCTCCTTTGAAAAATCCTTCGGCCGTGGCGGCGGGCATCCTTGCCTGCCGTGGAGCCGGGCTTCCAGCCCGGTGGAAGGAACCTAAAGCGAAGCCGAGCACCTTCACCGGATCCGAGCGTCCGTTTTGCTTAACGGTTTTTCCGGGCGGCAAGGATGCACGCCCTCTACGTCAGGCAAGATGCCTGACGCCACTCGCCGTGCTGCAAACAGAAGTTGAATCAACGCTGCGCTTGCCTATATTGGTCGCGATTCCGCCCGGGCGACGCATTGCGTTTTCGCCGGTTGGAACGAAGTTGCCGGAGCGCAAATGCGCGCCGGCTGTGAGCGAAATGCAATTCAACCTCCTCAAATCCAAGATCCATCGTGCGACCGTAACTGGCGGAAATGTCCGCTACGAAGGCAGTTTGACCATTGATTCCGAACTCATGGATCACGTGGGAATGGTCCCCTATGAGCGCATTCTTTGCAGCAACATGGAAAACGGCAATCGCTTCGAAACCTACGCGATTCCAGGCGACCCCGGGTCAGGAGCCATCATTCTGAACGGTGCGGCGGCGCACATGGGCAAGAAGGGCGATTCGCTCACCATCATGAGTTTTACGAACGTGGCCAGGCGCAAGGCGGCGAACTGGAAACCACGGGTCATAGTCCTGGGGAAAAAAAATCGCATCGTCAACAGCCGCGGAATCTAACGGCTTGCAGCAATGCACGCCCTGAAAGGCTCGGCTCGCACATCGTCCTCACCCTCCACCCCCGCCGCCGTACTGCGTAGCGCAATCAGGCAACCCGGAGGAGTCCTGACTTTCGACGATCGAAAACCAACTCGGCACGCTTTTCGATGAATTGCGCCATGATGCTGACCGAGATTTCCGGAACGGATTGTGAACGAATACGGATCCCAACCGGGCAGGCGACGCGCTGAAGTTGTTCCTCCGTGGCAATTTGCTCCTCGCGAAAATGTTCAAAGATGGTGCGAGCCTTGCGTGCGCTGCCGATCATTCCGAGGAAGAGGAACGGCTGCTGAATCCAGTCCTTCAACACCAGTGCATCATGCCTGTGTCCACGGGTTACAATCAGCGCGAATGCGGGCACAGGGGGAAGGCGCATCGCACAAAGCTCATCCCACATCCCCGTCTGGAGATTGATTGCGGACGGAAAATAGTCGCGGCTCGCGAGCGCCGGCCGATCATCGAACACGGTGACATCAAAATCCAGCGATGCCGCAAGCGGAGCCACGGCCTGAGCGATATGACCCGCGCCCGCAATCCAGAGGACACAGGGTGGATGCACTTCCTCGCGATACAGCACCGCAGAATCGACAGTCGAGTCGCTCGTGCGGATGGAATAATCAGCGGAAACCTCCCAGGAATAGCGCTCGGCACGTTTGGCGATCCGCTCCCAAAAGGACACGCCTGCGGCCTGGGCATTGGGCAGGATGACTCCCCCCACTTTGCCGCCACAGATTAATCCGTCGTCCCACCCAAAGTCGTGGTCCAGCAGCAGGTCAAACGCCTCGGGTTCGGCCGATCGCAGTGCGGCCATTGCGCGATGCTGAATCTCCGCTTCCAGGCACCCGCCTCCCAACGTTCCCGTAATCCGCCCGTCAGAATGAAAAATCGCTTTCGCGCCAAGTTTCTGGGGACTGGATCCTTTGACGGTCGTAATGATCCCCAGCGCCACGGGTTCGGCGTTACGAGCCGCTTCCGCCAGTGCGTGGTAGACATTCTGCACGGCGGCAGGGTAGGCCATCATTTCGCTGAACACAATCTGGACCGAGATGCGGGTTTTGCGGTCTTGCCGAAACGATCCGCATTCGATGTAATTCGACGATTCCCAAGGCCCTGGGCAAAATTGATCTAATCACTCGCCACACCTTATCCCCGAAAAAACATGAAGCACAGTTATAGGCACGTCGCCCTTGCGGCTGTGCTGCTTATCGGTTTTGCCAGCACTGCCGCCGCGGCAACTAACGAGGGATGGGACGAACGATTCGGCCGTCCAGGCGTGAGTCCGGTGACGCTGATCTCAATGCAGAACGCTCTCTACGCAGGCGGCAGGTTCGCCAGCGCGGGGGAAGTCGCGGTCAACGGGGTCGCGCGCTGGGACGGGACCCGATGGTCACCCGTGGGAAGCGGCGTCACGAATGATACCGGGCCCACGTTTGTGAACAGCCTGGCAACCGACGGTGAAAACCTTTACGCGGCGGGAAGCTTCAACCGGGCTGGTGACAGTCTCGCGAACAATGTGGCTCGATGGAACGGCGCGAAGTGGTCAAGCCTTGGCTCCGGCGTGCAAGGCACGATCCACACCATAGCGGTCGACGGCGGGTACGTTTATGTCGGAGGCAGTTTCTTCATCCCGTCGATCAACGCTTCCAACATCGCCGTGTGGACCGGCACCGAGTGGCTGCCCCTTGCGACGAATCTCACGCTTACTTTCGGAGTACCCATTGTCCGCGCGATTGTCGTGGATACTGACGGCGTTTACATCGGTGGAAATTTCACTTCGATCGACGGCGTGACAGCAACAAACGTCGCAAAGTGGAACGGCGCCGGCTGGGCACCCGTTGGAACCGGCATTGGAACTCCGGGGCATCAGGTGATTTCGCTCGCCGTGTGGAACGGAAGTCTTTACGCCGGTGGCAGCCTGCCCAACGGCAACGTTGCCCGTTGGGATGGCAGCACGTGGTCGGCACTCGGAACAGGGGCCGACGGCACCGTTCTGACCCTGTTTCCAAACGGAAATGAGCTGTGCGTCGGTGGATTCTTCGACAGCGCAGGAGGGGTGAACGCCGGTCGAATTGCCCGCTGGAATGGGACGGAATGGAGCGCGTTCGAACCTGGAATCGATCCCAGTTCAACGGGAGCTGCGTACGCGTTTGCGTCGTGGAATGGCGGACTCTTTGTTGGCGGAACATTTGCACGCGTGGGCGGCGGGCTCACAGTGAACGGCATTGCGCGCCACGACGCGAACGGGTGGACTGCCCTGGGTGGCGCCTTGAATAACTTCAGTGACGTCCGCGCAGTGACCGCCGCGGGCAGCAACGTTTATGTCGGCGGGCTCTTCTTCCAGACAGGTCAGGTGCTTGCCACGAACATTTCGCGTTGGGATGGCAGGAGATGGTGGCCGCTCGGCACGGGAGTGAACGGCATTGTCTACGCCATCGCTGTTGACGGATCCAATGTCTACGCCGGCGGCACATTCACGCGGGCGGGAAACGTAACCGTCACGAATCTGGCGCGCTGGAACGGCGCCGCCTGGTCGTCCGTAGGCGCAGGCGTGAACAACACGGTGAACGCCCTCGCCGCGCGGGATGGCGTGCTCTATGCCGCAGGGCTGTTTACTTCGGCAGGCGGCGCGCCTGCAAATCGCGTGGCACGATGGGATGGAACCAACTGGTTCAGTCTTGGAGCTGGCTTCACGACAACCGTCAATGCGCTATGCCTTGCTGGCACCAACCTCTACGCGGGCGGATCCTTTGCCGCCGGCAATCCCGGGAATCGCATCGCCCGCTGGGACGGCAGTGCGTGGTTCCCACTCGGATCGGGACTCAATAACGCTGTATCCGCGATCGTGGCCATGGGTGACAGCATTTACGCGGGAGGCAGTTTTCAACAGGCGGGCGGTTCCGGCGCCAACCGCGTCGCGAAGTGGGATGGAACAAGTTGGTCCCCGTTGGGCGCAGGATTGAACAACTCCGTCCTCGGCCTTTCCAGCAGCCTTGGAAATCTCTACGCGGCCGGAACATTCTTCCAGGCAGGCGGCTCGAATGCCACGCGCGTCGCTCGATGGGATGGCGTCGAGTGGCATCCGCTCGGCAGCGGCGCAAACAATATCGTTTCAGCCATCGCGGCGGTCGGAACGAACGTGCATGTGGGAGGCACCTTTCTCAGCGCAGGCGGGAAGCCTTCGCTTTATTTTGGAATCTGGCATCCTCCCGTCCCCGAAGCGTTTATCTCGGCACAATCCGGCGGCATCATCGTGACATGGACAAGCGAGCCGAACCAAACCTACCAGCTTCTTTCCACCACGAATCTGGGCGCTGGTTTTTCTCCACTCGGGGAAAAAGTGACTGCATCGGCAGACAGAACCGCGGCGACGAACATCCCGGTTTCCGAATTGCAGTTCTTTCGCGTGGAACAAGTCGCGCCCTAGAACCTCGAGGGCGCTACTCCGTGAGCCGTTTCAGTGGCGATTCCGCAGGCCCCGAGAATACATCGCCTTCGGGTTTGAAACGCGAACCATGACACGGGCAATCCCATGTCTTGTCGGCAGGATTCCATTTCACAAGGCATCCAAGATGTGTGCAGACAGGCGACAGCAGCGTGACTTTTCCGTCGGACCCCCGGTATGCCGCAACCTTCTTTCCCTTCAACTGCAGTATCTTTCCATCGCCCAGTTTCAAGTCGTCCAGGGAGTCGCCATCGGCGGGCGCCACGCGATCGCGAAGCATGTAGTAGGGATAGTCCAGGTTCTCCGTGACGTACCGCCATGCGCCGCCGTGAAACTGTTTTCGGTTCACCCGGAACAGGTCGAACCACGGATTCTTGCGCTGCAGGTATTGATCCCGCGCCATCGCGGCCGCGAGCGTTCCCAGTGTGAATCCGTTGCCGCAGAAACCCGTTGCGATAAACTGCTGCTTTTCGTTTTCCCCAATAAAGGGAAGGCCATCGTCGGTTTCGACGACCTGTCCAAGCCATCGTTGTTGAACTTCTGCGCCAGGCAGGATTTCCTTGAGCTTGCGCTGGAGCCTGGCGAACACCTCTTCCGGATTTTCCTCCTGGGCTGTCTTGCAATCCTCACCACCGAAGATTGCAAAATCATGATCAGCAAGTCGTTCGACGCGGAGGTAATAGTAAGGATCCGTCGTGTCCCAAAACAATGCTTCGGGCAGGGTCCCCTTCGGCAGGCGCGCCCCAAGAACGTAGCTCGTATAAAGCGCCAGCTTGCTTTGAAAGAGCGTGCCTTTGAGCATTCCCGCTTTCCCAAGCAAAGGGGTGTGGGTCGCGATGAACAGATACTCGCAGCGAATTTTGTGTCTGCCTGCGTGCACGATCATCGGATCCGATTTCACTTCCGAAAACTCGGTATTCTCGAACACGTGGCTGCCGTCGCCAGGAATCGTTTGCAGCATTGCAGCCAGGTATTTGAAGGGATGAAACTTCGCCTGATTCGCAAACCGCACGCCTGCTCTCCCGAACGCTGGAATTGAACGGACGAATTCCGCTCCAAACCCAAGCTCGCGCGCAAGGGCGGCATCTTCCTCCAGCGATCGCCGATCCTTCGCATCGCTTCCGTTGAAGCTCTCGTGAAGGAAGCCGTCGACCCACTTGAATTCCGCGTCCACGTTCAACTGGCGGATGTTGTCGTGAATCTGGTCGATCGCCGCACCGCCAGCCTCCCAAAACGATTTCGCAGCGTCGCGGCCGAATGATTTTACGAGGTCCTTTAACCGTTCATCCGTCACATAGGTCAGATGGGCTGTGGTGTGGCCGGTGTCAGCCTGTGCAACACGCTGACGGTCCAGCAAGGCGACTTTCACCCCTTCCCGCTTTAGCAGGTACGCCGCGGTGATGCCCGTCAGTCCCGCGCCGATGATGACGACGTCGACGGTCAGGTCGTTGGCGAGCGAAGGAAACTGCGGAAGGGCGGCCGAGCTTTGCCAGTAGGATTCGGTCTTCATACCCGCAGAAACCTACGCCGCTCAAGAGCGCAGGCAACGGGGTAAGCTCCTAACCATCCGCATCCGGGGCAACTTCAACGTGAAGGACGGGCAGAAGACCCAGCCTTTTCAGCTGAATGTTTCGGCTAGGTTTGGCCGTGCTCGAACAATTGATCAAATTCAAGGGCGCAGATTGGGTCGGCATGGTTTTCGGGCTCATATCGACCTACCTGCTGGCCAAGGGAAAGCGTGTGGGCTTTGTCGTCGGCGTAGTTGGCGGACTTGGCTGGGTTACGTTTGGCATCCTCACGGGCAGCATCGCCGGAATCCTCGCCAACATCTGCTTCATTGGCTTCAACTGCCACGGCTATTTCTGCTGGAAGAAGAAGCAGGAGCAGGCGAAGGCGGAACCTGGAAAGGGAAAAAGCGACAGCGACGTTGTGATGGAAAAAACCGCGTGACTATTTGAAGGCGGCGTACACCCGATGCACGTCGTCGTGATCGTCCAGTGCATTCAAGAAGTCTACAACCTCCTTGCGCGACGTTTCGGTGACTTCGCTGAAGTTCTTGGCCACATACCGGATCTCGGCGGCAATCACGTTCCAACCCGCGGCCTTCAGCGCCTTCGACACCGCATCGAGATCCTTGATCTCGGTAAGGAACCGAGCCCCCTTTTGGCCCGCGGGAGTCTCTTCAGCCTCAAGCCGTTCCACCTCTTGCGCACCCGCTTCGATGGCGTCGCCCTCGGCATCGCGATTCGCATCAGTGTGGGTCGCCTCGACAACTCCCAGATGGTTGAAGAAGAACCCGACGCTTCCGGGCTGTCCGAGCGACCCTGCTTTGAAGAGGTTCCGGATTTCCGGGGCGGTTCTATTACGGTTATCCGTAAGGCATTCAACGATCACGGGCACCTTGTGCGGAGCGAATCCCTCGTAAGTGACCAACTCGTACTCGATCTTCTCGTCCCCGATTCCGGCGCCTTTTTTGATCGCGCGCTCGATGGTGTCTCGATAGACCGACGCTTTTTTAGCTTTCTCGACGGCGGCTGCGAGGCGGGGGTTTATATCAGGGTCGGGCCCGCCCAGTTTGGCGGCGACCATGATTTCGCGGACCAGTTTGACCGTAACCTGGCCCTTCTTCTGCGCGTTGGCTTCGCGCCCGGCTTGTTTCCATTGTGCGCCCACAGTGAGTCTCCAATACGTTGTTCGCGGCGGCACATACTGTTGGGATCACTTCGCCGCGTCAATATCGGACCCATCGGTCATAAGTTTAACTCCTTCAGGAAAGTCAAAGACTGCGCACAGCACGCTTGCCTTTCGAGAAAAAAACAGATTTGAGCGATAGGGTCTCCACCCCATGGTTTCACGGCGGAACATTGTGAATATCAGCTCAATTTCCGGTGAACTCTTTGCCAAAATACGGTTGGCGATGGCCACTTTTCATTCCCTAGTCTCACCCACAATTTATGAGAAACACTAAATCATACCTGACTAGAAGTCTGGCATTTCTGGCCGTGCTCAGCTCGTCGCTGGGCGCGTATGCCAGCGAGGCTGACATCAAAATACCAGACCTGAGCGTCGTCAAGTTTCCCTCACTGGGCGGCGTTAGCGGGCATACTTTGATGCTTCTCGGTATCGTTGTGTGTGCGATTGGAGCGCTTTTCGGGATCGTCCAATACCTCCAAACCAAGCGCCTGCCCGTTCATGAATCGATGGCAAAAGTTTCGCATACGATCTACGAAACGTGCAAAACCTACCTGTTCACCCAGGGCAAACTACTGGCGGTTCTCTGGCTGCTGATCGCCGCTTGCATGGTGTTTTACTTCGGCTTTCTGACCGAGCACACGGGGCCTGATGGTCAGCGACTGTCAAGCGGACACGTGGCTTTCAATGTGTTTGTGATTCTGGCGGCTTCAGTTCTCGGAATTCTCGGATCCTATGGCGTGGCGTGGTTCGGCATTCGCATCAACACGATCTCGAATTCCCGGACAGCGTTTTCTGCCCTCAAAGGCAACCCTCTCGCAACCTTGGGAATTCCGCTCCGCTCGGGGATGAGCATCGGGCTGCTGCTCGTCGCGGTCGAACTGTTCTTCATGATCTCCATCCTGATTTTTCTGCCGCGCGAACTCGTCGGCCCGTGCTTTATCGGCTTCGCCATCGGTGAATCGCTTGGCGCCTCCGTGCTGCGCATCTGCGGCGGCATCTTTACCAAGATCGCCGACATCGGCTCGGACCTGATGAAGATTGTTTTCAAACTGCCTGAGGATGACCCTAAGAATCCCGGCGTGATTGCAGATTGCACGGGCGACAACGCAGGCGACTCGGTCGGGCCGACAGCGGACGGTTTCGAAACTTACGGCGTCACAGGGGTTGCGTTGATTGCGTTTCTCGCCCTGGCCCTGGCGGCGAGTCCGACGGTCTGCGCCACGCTGATCATCTGGCTGTTCGTCATGCGCGCGCTGATGATTGTCACCTCCCTCGGCTCCTACTTCCTCAACGAAGGCATCAGCAAGGCCATGTTCGGCGGAAAAAAGGATTTCGACTTCGAAGCTCCGCTCACCCATCTGGTCTGGATCACGTCGGCTGTTTCCATCGCGGTGACGTTCATCGCCAGCAAGATTTTGTTGGGAGACTTTTTGGTGGAAGGTGTTGACCCGGCGATTACCCAAAACCTGTGGTGGGTTCTTTCAGTGATCATCAGTTGCGGCACTGTGGCCGGTGCATTAATTCCTGAATTCACCAAGGTCTTCACAAGCACAACATCGCGGCACGTTAAGGAAGTGACCAACTGCTCCAAACATGGCGGCGCGTCGCTAAACATCTTGTCCGGCTTCGTGGCCGGCAACATGTCGGCTTTCTGGATGGGACTCGTGATCATGGTCCTGATGTTCACGTCCTATTATTTTTCCAAGAACCCCGCCCTGATGACGCTGATGCCTCCGGCATTCGCCTTCGCCGCCCCCATCTTTGCCTTCGGCCTGGTCGCGTTCGGCTTCCTGGGCATGGGCCCTGTCACCATCGCGGTCGACAGTTACGGACCCGTCACTGACAACGCCCAATCCGTTTACGAATTAAGCCAGATCGAAGCACGAAAGGGCATCCGCGAAGAAATCAAACGCGAGCACGGATTCGACGCAGATTTCGAAAACGCGAAGTATCAGCTGGAAAAAGGCGACGGCGCAGGCAACACGTTCAAGGCCACCGCCAAGCCGGTGCTCATCGGAACCGCAGTGGTGGGCGCCACCACGATGGTTTTCGGAATCATCATGCTGTTGGAAAACCTCTTCGGGAACGTCATCACGAAACTCTCCATTGTGCAGCCGGAAATCATCCTCGGGCTGATCATGGGAGGTTCGGTAATTTATTGGTTCACTGGCGCCTCCTGTCAGGCGGTCGTGACGGGTGCTTACCGCGCAGTGGTTTACATCAAGGACCACATGAAGCTCGACGCCAGCACCGCCTCCGAGGAGGACTCGAAGGAAGTGGTCCGCATCTGCACTGTGTATGCTCAGAAGGGCATGTGGAACATCTTCATCGTGGTGTTCTGCTTCTCGCTCGCCCTGCCATTCTTTAATCCCTACTTCTTCATCGGTTACCTGATCGGCATCGCGTTCTTCGGACTCTTCCAGGCGATCTTCATGGCAAATGCCGGTGGCGCCTGGGACAACGCCAAGAAAATCGTGGAAGTCGACATGCGCGCCAAGGGCACTGACTTGCACGCCGCCACCGTGGTGGGCGACACGGTCGGCGACCCGTTCAAGGACACGTCTTCCGTGGCTTTGAATCCCGTGATCAAGTTCACCACACTGTTCGGGCTGCTTGCCGTGGAAATCGCGGTGACCATGACCAACCAGACAACGAAGACGGCAATCGGCGCGTTCTTCTTCCTGATTGCATTGATCTTTGTGTATCGCTCGTTCTACGGAATGCGAATTCCGGCGGAGAAGTAAAAATCACGTCGGTTTTCTCAAGCCCTTCCAGTGCCGCTGGAAGGGCTTTTTGCTTTAAAACTACCGCCATTCGCAACGCGGTTTACTGCTTGCATTTGGACTCTCGATGCGGGTAAAGCTAAGCCGTTCGTGAAGCAAAGGTAGATCTGAACCAGTCTGAGAGGTTAAACATGAAAACGCCGTTCTGCATCGTTTCAGCAGTCGCATTCGCCATCACCGCTCATGGACAACCGCTGCAATGGGAAGCTTATGATACCGGCGGCAATCTGCTGGCGGGCATGGGAGGATCGGGAGGAAACACCGGTTTTCCAGCGCTCAGTCTTTCCATTCCAGCCAACAGCACGCGTGTCTTTGTCGCTCGAAATTTTCAGCCGCTCGACGTCAGCGCGAACGGGTCCATCAGCACGATCAATCTTTCCTTCTCAATTTCAACGGGGCTGCAGGGCGCGCCTGGTTATAACTTCGGCATGGGCGTATACAATTCCGCTGGAACCGACGCGTTCACGGACGACACGGGGCTCTTCAGCCTTTGGGATGCTCAGAGCCAGTTCCCTGAGTTGTTTGTGAAAACAGATGGGCCTGATCTGTTCGCTGGCCCGCAACAGGGGCAGTCCGGCGTGTATTCGGGAGGCCTGCTCGATGCAACCACTTATGATGCCCTCGTCCGCATCGTGAACACGGACGGGAGTGTCAGCCTGGGCAACGGAACCCCTCTCGCAAATGCCGGCATCGCTTACCAGGGACTGAATGTCGACCAACGTGTCTTCATGAGCCCAGTCAGCGAGATGCCATTCCTGTATGACCTTTTTGCTTTCATCTTCGTCAACACCACTGAGGAGGAGGCGACGTTGAACGTGAATGAAATGACCCTGCTGGTGCCGGAACCGTCGGTATTCGCGCTCGCGGGACTGGGTTTTCTGGGAATGCTGGCCCGGCGCAGGCGTCGAGATTGATTTTGTCAGGCCACCAGTAGAAGGGCAGGCGCGCATGCGCGTGCCTGCTTTTTATTTTGCTAAAAAGGTAATTGCGCCCCCTCTGTTTTTCCACAGAATGACGCCCCAACAACCGGGCTATCAGAGTGCGAGTTCTGTACAACATCCTGTTTTCGATCTTTTTTTTGCTGTCGGCGCCCTATTACTTTTTCCGTTTATGGCGCCGGGGAAACTGGACCCGCGGCTTCGGCCAGCGCTTCGGCGCTTATGACGCCAAGGTCAAGCAGGCCATCACCAACCGGCAGGTGCTCTGGATGCACGCCGTGAGCGTTGGGGAAGTGAATGTCTGCACCCAATTGATTCGCGCCCTCGAACCGCGCGTTCCCAACCTGAAGATCGTGGTTTCCACCACAACCACGACGGGCATGGGCGAACTGCAGAAAAAGCTCCCAACCCACATCACCAAGATCTATTACCCGATCGACCGCCGCCCCTACGTTTCGCGCGCGCTAGGAACCATTCGCCCCAAAGCCGTGGTGCTCGTCGAGGCCGAGATCTGGCCCAACTTCCTCTGGCGCGCCCGTGATATCGGAACCCCGCTCTTCCTGGTTAACGCGCGGCTCTCCGAGCGATCCTTTCGCGGATATCGTCGCTGGAGTTTCATCTTCCGCGATCTCTTCGCCTCGTTCACAGCGATCGGAACCCAGAATGACGCAGATGCCGCGAGGTTGCGTGAATTGGGTTGCCGCCCTGAAGCAATCCACGTCGTTGGCAGTTTGAAATTCGACGCCGCCAAGCTCGACGAAAAACGCGTTCTCGATGTTCCACGGATGCTCGAGCAACTCGGCGCCCCAAGAAACCCGCTGCTGCTGGTCTGCGGGAGCACGCATGCCGGCGAGGAAGCATTGCTGGCCGAAGTTTTCCAGCGCCTGAGACAAACCTTCAGCAACCTGTTTCTTGTATTGGTTCCGCGGCACTTCGAGCGGGGAAAGGAAGTGGGACGCGAATTGCAGGCGCGCGGTGTGAAATTCATCTTCCGCAGCGAGGTCACTTCAAACACGCAGCTCAAGGCAGGCGATGTCGATTGCCTGCTGGTGAACACAACAGGCGAACTCAAATACTTCTACGAGCACGCCACTGTGATCTTCGTTGGAAAAAGCCTCAAAGGCCAGGGCGGCCAGAATCCGATCGAACCCGGCGCGCTCGGAAAAGCCATGGTGTTCGGCCCGCACATGCAGAATTTTGCGGATATCGCTCGCAGCTTTGTCGAACAGAAGGGAGCGGTCCAGGTGCAGGACGGACCAGAACTGGAAACGGCGCTGCAAACCTTGCTTCAGGACCCGAAACACCGCGAGCTGCTTGGCCGTAATGCCCGCCGCGTCGTCCGCGAAAACCTCGGGGCAATCGAGCGGACCGTTGACATGATCGTCAACAACCTGAAGGACAAGGACATTTATATCCGCGACCCGCTGGCCTAGGCCAGGCGAAGGTGTTGTAGCACGCGAACCGTCGAATGTGACTTGTTCAATGTGTAGAAGTGAATTCCCGGAACACCGTTACGCAACAGGTCCTCGCACTGTTTCGTGGCATACTCGATCCCAAACTCCGTCGCCGCAGCATCATCCTCACTGAGCTCATCCAGGCGTGCGGACAAGGAATCCGGGATACAAGCGCCGCACATCGCGGTGAAACGCTTGATTTGGGAAGCGCTGAGAATCGGCACAATGCCGGGCACGAGCGGAATGGTGACGCCCAGTTCACGGGTGAGGTGCTCGCGGAACTCGTAGAAATCGGCGTTATCGAAGAACAACTGCGTTAGGACAAAATCTGCCCCCGCATCGATCTTCGTTTTGAGATGCTTCCAATCAACGTGTTTGCCTTCCTTGCAGGCAACGTGCCCTTCGGGAAATCCCGCCACTCCAATGCTGAAGCCATCCATTTCGCGGATGAATTCCACAAGCTGGCTTGAGAATTCGAATCCGCCTGGCGTGGGCTTGAACTCACCCCCTCCGGGCGGGTCCCCGCGCAAGGCGAGCACGTTCTTCACGCCGAGAGATTGGATCTGGCGCAGAAGATTTCTAATTTCCTCACGCGTCGCGGCAACGCACGTCAGATGCGCGACCGCAGTGAGGTGATGCTCCTTCTGGATTCGATCGACGATCATCAACGTCTTGTCCCGGGTGCTGCCCCCCGCGCCGTAAGTCACAGAACAGTAATCAGGACGGGTCCCTATCAGCGCCGGGATCGTTTTCTCGAGCAGGTTCCGATCGCCTTCCTCGGTCTTGGGTGGAAAGAACTCGAAGGAAATGACCGGGCTGCCCTGCCGCTGCTTCTCGGCGTAAATATCGCGAACCAATTTCATGAATGACTGGAGTATGCAGCAAGCCCATCAGAAATCCAGCTTGCGACCTCAGGCGGGCGTCATGATTCGAAAAGTATGCGGACGCGGCTTCCGCCGTAGCGGCAGGCATCCTTGTCTGCCGGAGCCGGAGCTTCCAGCCCGGCGGAATAAACCTCACGCCCCCCAGAGCGCCGGAAAATCCCCGCTTCCCTCATGGGAAGCGGCAAAACGGGATTTCAATTCTCTCTCGTGTCGTCACGAAAAGTGGTTCGGTGTGAAGCCGCCTGTAAAACGGATGGCTAACGAGCCTGTCAAACGTGTCAGTCCCGGCAATTTGCAATTTCCCCGCTTCATATCAGGGAGCCCAGACAGTGGTGAACCATGATGATGCCTCCCGTTCGCGGGTGTTCAGCAATCGATTCAAGAACTCATTCCGGCTAGTAAGCTTTACGGGATGCGTCGCCACTCCGGCTCGTCTTGGAATACTCCATTCCTTCTTCAAAATTTCGCTTGGCGCTCTCAAGGCGGGCTATGGGATCGCCCAAGTATCTCTTGGCGAGGTCATATTCCTGAGCAGAAACCAAGGGCTCATCCGCCAAATCGTAAACAGATGCAGCAAAGTCGGGCTGCCCGACCTCCAGCTTCTTGAACAATTCAACCGTGGCTTCCGACTCGCCTAGGTGGTCATTGATCGACACCACGTCATGAAACAGTTCTCTGTCATTTTCTCAGGCCAACAATCGCGATGTCTTCTGATCGCTGATGCCTTTCAATTTTGCCAGAGCAGCCGGATACTTCTTTCCCAGCTCAATCCAGGCTGAGAGCGCATACGAGAGCCGGACGACCTTCAGACTTGATCGTGCCAGGGACGGGAGCCCGGCCAGGCGAAAACTCTTGATGGTCGTTTAAGGCGGTAACCAATCCGATCCTTGTGCCTAGCCTAAGGAAAGACGCCGCGTCGGACCGTGTTCTGTTGATAAGTTCGAGCGCCGTGAAAACTGCGCGGGAATGGACTCACGCATCTCAGCATTGATAACCGCAGGAAAGTGTTCCTGTCTCTGACCCGATCAAGAAGTTGGTGAAGATAGCCGGAAGAAAAATGAAAACTTTCGGGAACGCAGACTCTCTGTGCCCTTGACATTTTAAAGCCATATCAACGACCAGGGTGAGGGACAGCCGTCGGCAGCGCGCCTGCGACTGCAACCACGGCGGTCTGATAAAATTGAGCGCACATACTGCAACGCAGGGCGGCTGTTCGCTCGACCCACTTCGGCGGTCTTATCTCTCAAACCACACTTTCGTGCCGTGTTTGACATAGAGAATACGCGAACCGTCGGCGGAGCCAATCAGCACATCGCTACCGTTGGCTCCTTCATGGAAGCCCGCTACAACGATCAGTGGGATGAGTTGTTGAACACGTGATCCAGGGCAGTGTCAGGATGCACACCGGCAACAGTGACCCGCCGCTCGGGCTACGAGGAATGGAAATACCGGCGATGACTTGGTTGGCCCACATCATCGTTGAATCAATCTAAAAACCAGCCCGGCAAATGTTGTCTCTCCAAAATTGCAAACAAAGAGAAAGTCAAAATCCAACCAAGGAGAAAAACGCCAACTTGGAAGAGATGCGTGCGGGGCGACAAACGCAATTCGAGAATCAGAACCAACATGATCCAAGCCAACGGCGCGAAGAACATCGCAAAGACGCAGGAGAGCATCATCAGCGCTTCCAGCAGGCGAGGCAGCGTACCATCCATGCGAAGCCGGAATACCAAAGCAAGAGCTACAATTGTGAGGCATACCAGCACAGGAGAAATGCTGCATGCCCAGGTGCAAGCCGAGTAAGGCGTGAGCCTCAAACGTGTGGAATTTGGAGGTAGCGCCCTCATGTGGGCCGACGGAAAAGCTGAGACATCGGCGGGTCAGCCGGGCTCAGCAACGAAATAAAACTTTGAATAATTCGGACCATTAAACTGCACCAGCCCGCGCCGATTGCCTGCAGCGACCTGGTTGAACTAAGCCGCTGCGCGGTGACGCTGGTTTAATGTTTCTTGCATGGGTTTGATGTTCCTTCGGCTGGGCTGGAACATACTCCGGGCGCATGAATCACTTCAATACTCCATTCACCAAACACACGCATATTCAACCCGCAAAAGGCTCTCAGCCTCCGGCCAAATCCGAGCGGCAACAACCGTCTCCTGCTTCTGCTCCTGCTCCTGCTCACGCGCCGAAACCTCCAGCCCCTATCAGCACCGCTGGCCGCGAGCCACAAATGCCAGCCAATTGGCGTCAGCTGGTTCCGCTTTTTTGGGGGAACGCATTTTTAGTAGGTTCGCATAATCACCTCGATCGAAAATCTCCCCGACGACACCGACTCCGGGGCGGCGTCTCGCTGCGCTCGGGTTAGGCATTTCGTTTGTAGGCATCGAAAAGCTCTGAAACCAGGATACCGCGAAATCTCATTCCAGTTGTTTCGCAGGCTTCGATCTCGACATTTGTCAGGTTTAGATTGCTGAACTTGGCGCCGCTGAAATTGATGTCGGTGAATGTGGCCTTCGACAAATTTACATTCGTGAAGGTCGCTTCCCGAAGATTCACGTCATCGAACTCAGATCGTGAGAGATCGGCGTTGATAGCTTGCAGGAGCTCCTTTGAGTTCTGAATTTTCATGATCGTAAAAAGTTTTGCCGAACGTCTAGTCAGCGGCCGTCGGGCCGGGAGCGTGGAGCGCAGTGACAATACTCAAGTCGTCGGTCATCACCGCCTTTCGGTCCGGAGCCCGGTTTGCCGTTGCCGCGCGCTGAAGAGTATCGGAGCACCCCCTTCGCGTGCAGCTTAAAAATCAGTCTCACAATCACATCTAACGCCTCAAAACAAGATCCTACTGAACCGGTGAAATCGATTCGAGGCGGTCGTCACCAGCAGGGTTATGGGCAAGAAATGCCGTATTGTCATCGACGGTGGCAAACCGGGCATTACTTCCCGTTTTCTTAAAACTTCGTCCAATATTCCAAAAGAAGCTTCTTTCCCGAATCCAGCGCGGGATAGCGAACGGCGGAGCCATTGGTCTCCTCGAGGCTCGGAAGAGATTAACCACGAATGGCACTAATCACACGAAAATCGCCTTTGCGTTAAGGAACAGAGTTTAACCACGCAAACCGCGTTTAGCGAAGTACACGAATTTTCACAAATTCCAGAGGAAAACTTTAAACGGATCAACACGGATTCTCAAACCAAGCTCTGAAACGCTGAAAACTGAAAGCCATGTCGCTCAGGACAACTAGCGCCGAACGAATATCCGCGCCAGCCGGCATTTGAGCTTTAAGCCGACTGCAAGTCGGCGCTCCGAGATCGTGCGCGTAAAACACCTCACCCACATTCCCGGCTTTTGCGTGGGGTTATTTGTTTGACTGCCGTTCGGATGCAGGATCTGAGACCTCTGCTATCTCTGCGTGCTCCTGTTCAATGCTTTTGCGTGAAGTGCTCGGGTTCGCGTTGATTCGACACGGGAAGCCAAACGGGTTTACGCGAATTTTCACAAATTTCTGCTGCCGATTTCGTGTGGTTAGTGTGATTCGTGGTTTTCTAATTCTCTACTGACCCGTGGGAACGCGGACTTTTGAACAGGAGGACGCAGAGATAGCAGAGGAAGACGATTGGGCAAAGCTTTGCGTGAAGTGTTCGGGTTCGCGTTGATTCGAAAAGGGAGCCAAACGGCGTTTACGCGAATTACGCGAATTACGCGAATTACGCGAATTTGCGCGAATTGCCTGCTGCCGATTTCGTGTGGTTGGTGTGATTCGTGGTTTTCTAATTCTCTACTGACCCGTGGGAACGCGGACTTTTGAACAGCAGGACGCAGGGATGGCGGAGGAAGGCGATTGGGCGAGGGAGAAGACTTCCATTGGAGTGCGCCCGGCGACGGCTCCGCTGCCTTGTTTACACGCAAGGGTTCCAGTATTGTTCCCCCGTGATTCACGACGCGTCATTGGATGAACTCCTGCAGAAGGTGTGGGACGGCGGGCGCATCAGCCAGGCAGAAGCGCTGCGTCTGTCCTCGCTCCCACTGGAAGAGCTGGGCGCGCTCGCAGACCGCCGCCGCCAATTGGCGCGCGCGACGGCTTACGACGGCCGTGGAAACGACATCGTCACCTACATCGTCGACCGCAACATCAACTATACAAACGTCTGCAACGTCTATTGCAAGTTCTGCGCGTTTTACCGCACTGAGAAGGACCACGACGCGTATGTGATTTCAATGGATGAGCTCGATCAGAAAATCGATGAAACGATTGCTTTGGGAGGGACGCAGATTCTCATGCAGGGCGGGCATCATCCGAAGCTGACCAAGCAGTGGTACCTGGATCTGCTGTCACACATTCGGAATAAGTTCCCGCAGGTCAATATCCACGGGTTCAGCCCGAGCGAATTCATCCATTTCCGCGAAGTTTTTGGTGAGCCATTGGAGAAAATCATCAGCGACTTTCGTGCTGCAGGACTGGGATCCATCCCAGGAGGCGGCGGCGAGATCCTTGTCGATCGTGTGCGCAAACGCATTTCACCTCTGAAGGCGATGAGCGATGACTGGCTTGAGGTGATGGATATCGCGCATCAACTTGGCCTCAGTTCGTCGGCCACGATGATGTTCGGCCACGTGGAAACGATGCAGGATCGAATCGAGCACCTCGACCGGCTGCGCCAGCAGCAGGACAACTCACAGCAGCGGCAGGCGCAATCCGGGCACGAGGGACAGTGCGCCGCGTTCACCGCGTTCATAGCGTGGACGTTTCAGGCGGAGCACACCAAGCTCAAGGCGCCCACGGCAGGCGCACACGAATATCTGAAGACTCAGGCGCTCTCCCGAATTTACCTCGACAATTTTCCAAGCGTGCAAAGTTCATGGGTCACCCAGGGATTGGAAATCGGCCAGGTCGCGTTGAAATTTGGCGCGAACGACCTTGGCAGCATCATGATTGAAGAGAACGTGGTCTCCCAGGCGGGGACAACTTTCCGAATGACGGTTCCTGACATGCAGCGGTTGATTCGCGACGCCGGATATGAGCCGCGTCAGCGCGATAACTGGTATCGGTTGCTGTAACCCGCAATCGAAATGCCTGAATCGGCTCCCGAACTCAGCTTCGTGATTCCCTGCCACAACGAGGAAGGGAATCTGCGCCCGCTTGTTACTGCGATTCGTAGCGCCACAGAACCTCTGCAACGATCGTTCGAAATCATTGTCACCGACGATTTCAGCACCGACAGGTCATGGGCTGTTCTCCAGGAACTGGGCCGCGAGGACGGGCGGGTCCGAGGTTTGAAGTTCGCGCACAACTGCGGGCAGTCAGCGGCCATGTTTGCCGGGATGCGGGCGGCGCGTGGAAGATACATCATCACGCTCGATGCTGACCTGCAGAACGATCCACGGGACATCCCGCTGCTGCTGGCTGGCTTGGACAAGGCGGACTGCGTTTGCGGAACACGCGTCGAGGCGCGGAGCCAGGGGGACGGGTTCGTGCGCATTGCTTCTTCGCGCATCGCCAACTGGATTCGCAACCAGCTTTCTGGCGAAACAATCAGCGACGCCGGGTGTTGCTTCCGCGCGTTCAAAAGGGAATGCGTTCAGGAGCTTAAATTCTTCAAGGGCATGCACCGCTTCCTGCCGACGCTCTTCAAAATCGACGGGTTCACCGTCACAGAAATTCCCATTCGCCACAATCCGCGCGCGAGCGGCCAGGCTCATTATGGCGTATGGAATCGGCTGTTCGCATCCTTCTACGATCTGCTGGCGGTTCGCTGGATGAAGAAGCGTATGTTTCGCTACAAAGTCGCGGAGACGTTGAACTGAAGCATTTGATTACTGCCCGCCGCCAAAGACATTTTCGAGAATCACTTCCTTGGTTTTCCAGACCAGCGCCATGGTTATGGAGAGCGGCAGCAGAACGAGCAGGCAGGTTAAAACCCACACCACCCACGCACTCCTGATACCGAGGTTGGGAATGATGTTTTGTTGCGACAGCAGATCCACGTCCGCGGGCAGGTGCGGAATCTCAGGAAAGATCTGAACCAAAACACGCGCTACGATCACATAGGTTCCGAGAATGGTTATCAGCGCGATCAGGAGATTCCGATTGAGGGCGGTATAGTGCTTCATTTCCGTGCGCAAGGCCTCGTCGGGAAGCATGGCCCCCAGCCGCAACAACACGTGATTTAACGTGAAGAGAAACAGCAGCGCGGAAAACCCCAGCACCCAGACCATGATGGAATAGAACGGTTTCTCCGGAAGCTGATGAAACCAGAACAAAAACGGACTCAGGCCGCAATTCACCAGCGCAAGCAATTGAGCGCGCTCCAGCACAGTCCGCCATGGACGCTCCTGCCGTTGGAATGCACCCAGTTGAAACAGACCGAACAGCAGCAAGCCGGTGACGAGCAGCAATGGCAGCACTCCGTAGGCGCGAAACCATCCGGCACTCGCGGTCCCCACGCAGACGATCAAAGCCAGAGGAAGTCCCCAAAACAACGCTGACAGTCCGCGAACCAATCGGCCCAGGGACCGCAGGAGTTCAGGGTTCGGAGCAGCGGGCATGCAGTGCGGCCGGATCGTTCGCTATGCGTGAGCAGTTGGTTTCAAAGTGAGAACACGACATTCCCGTTCATTGGCCATTGGGGGCCTTCATGTCGAACGAGAGATACGTATATTCCTTCAATCCTTTTTCGTAATCATCGAGCAACCGCATGGCTTCCGAAGGTTTCATGCGATCGGATTTGATCGCTTCGTCGACCTGCGCCTTCATCTGCCGTTGCAATTCCTTTTCGTCGTACTGCACCGAGGCGAGCGCCTGCACGATGGTGGTCCCCTCGATGATTTCCTCAACGTAGTACCCGGCCGCCTCGTCAGGATCCATGAACACGTGAACCTCGTTGACACGTCCGAACAAATTGTGAAGGTCACCCATGATGTCCTGATAGGCGCCCATAAGGAAAAATCCGAGATAGTAGGGCTCCACCATCCCGCCGCCATTGATGTTCAACTGATGGAGCGGGAGCGTGTCGCGCACGTCGCGCAAATCAATGAACTTGTTCACCTGGCCATCGGAATCGCACGTAATATCAACCAGCGTAGCTTCCCGCGTCGGTTGCTCGTTCAGCCGGCTGATGGGCATGATCGGAAACAATTGTCCGAGCGCCCAGTGATCCAGCAGGGACTGGAATACCGAAAAATTACACAGGTACTGGTCACCAAGGCTGTCTTCGAGCTTCCGGATTTCCTCGGGAATGTAAGCCTGCCCCTTGAACGTGTTTACCACTGCCAGGCTGATTTCCCAATAGAGGTTCTCGATCTTCGCCTTCTCTGGAAGGTCCATCATGCCAAGCGTGAACATGTGCTGCGCGTCGTCGCGGCGCTCGAGGGAATCGTGATACGCCTCGAGCTTGTTCAGCTTTGCGAGGTTCTTCCGAATGTCCAACAACTCCTTGACGAGTGGGTGCTCGTTCTCGCCGTACTTGAAAAAATCGCCAGGCCTGATTTTTTCAATCGACCCAAACACCTCGACAATCAGCACGCTGTGATGGGCTACGATCGCGCGGCCACTCTCACTGATGATATCGGGATGCGGCACTTTCTCCGTGTTACAGACATCGGCGATGTAATACACGATGTCGTTCGTATATTCCTGCAGCGTGTAGTTCGTGGAACTGTCGAACGCCGAGCGGCTGCCGTCGTAATCGACTCCCAAGCCGCCGCCAACATCCAGGTACTGAATCTGGAAGCCCATCTTGTAGAGCTTGGCGTAGAGCCGCGCGGCTTCCTGGACGGCTTTCTTGACGGTTAAAATATCCGGAACCTGGGAACCGATATGGAAGTGCAGGAGCTTCAGGCAGTGCCCGAGGTTCTCCGATTTCAACATTTCAATCGCCGCCAGGATTTCCGCCGTGCTGAGGCCGAACTTCGCATTTTCGCCGCCGCTTTCGGCCCATCGTCCCGCTCCCTTGCTGAGCAGTCGCGCACGCACGCCGATCATCGGCTCGACCCCGAGTTGCTTGGAGACGTTGATGATTTGGCGAAGTTCCTCGAGCTTCTCGACAACCATGATGACCTTGCGGCCGAGCTTTGTGCCGAGCAGCGCCATGCGGATGAAGCTGGAGTCCTTGTAGCCGTTGCAGATGATGAGACTGCCCATCTGGTTCTGAAGTGCCAAACCCGCAAACAATTCAGGTTTGCTCCCGACTTCGAGGCCGAAATCAAATGGCTTTCCCGCATCGAGGATTTCCTCCACGACCTCCCGCAGCTGGTTGACCTTGATCGGAAAAACGCCGCGGTAGCGCCCCTGGTAACTGAACTCCGTGATGGAGGTGCGAAAGGCACGATTGATCGACTCCACACGGTGACGAAGAATGTCTTGAAAGCGAATGAGCAACGGGAACTTGAGGCCTCGTCCCTTGGCTTCCTCGATCACATCGGTGATGTCAACCGCCGAGCCGTTCTCCTGCTGAGGAGTGGCAACGACGTGACCCGCGTCATTGATGTCGAAGTATTTCGCTCCCCAGCGATGTACGTTGTACAAGTTGCGGGCATCCTGGATCGTCCAGGCGGCGTTGGCCTCAGGTGGATTGCTCATCGCGATTCAACGCAGCGCACTATAGAAGGAAGCGGGGTTATTTCAACAAGATGAATGAAAATTCTGTTTTGCTGGAGCATGGCCGCAAAGCAAAACCCTCACCGCGACAATGCGGTGAGGGTCGGAAATAGAGCGGGCATCCCAAACACGTGAGTTGTGTGTTGCGGCAGCCCCTGCGCGGCGCCTATGCGGGAACAGCTGCCGGCTTCGCCGTGATCCAGTCGTATCCCCGGGATTCCAGTTCAAACGCGAGTTCCTTGTTTCCCGATTTGACGATGCGCCCATCGACCAGCACGTGAACGAAATCAGGCACGATGTAATTCAGCAGGCGCTGATAGTGCGTGATGACGAGCTGAGAATTGTCCGGGCGTTTCAGCTTGTTCACTCCCTCTGAAACAACCTTCAGCGCGTCGATATCGAGGCCCGAGTCCGTTTCGTCGAGGATGGCGAGTTTCGGTTCGAGCACGGCCATCTGGAATATTTCGGCGCGTTTCTTTTCGCCACCGGAAAATCCCTCGTTCACGGAACGCTTGAGCAGGTCATCCTTGAGCTCGAGCAATTTCATTTTCTCCTTCACGAGCGCCAGGAACTCCATGGCATCGAGCTCGGGCATTCCCTTATGTTTCCGCACTTCATTCAATGCGGCCTTCAGGAAATAGGTGCTGTTCACTCCGGGAATTTCGACCGGGTATTGAAACGCGAGGAAAAGTCCTTCGCGCGCGCGTTCCTCGGGATCCAGATCCAGAAGATCCTTGCCCTGATACAACACCTCGCCACCCGAAATGTCGTATCCATCACGCCCGGCGAGCACCGCCGCAAGTGTGCTTTTTCCGCTGCCGTTCGGCCCCATCACGGCATGCACTTCGCCGGGATGAACAGTGAGGCTGACACCCTTTAAGATTTGCTTTCCCTCTACGCCCGCGCTGAGGTTTTTGATTTCAAGAATTGGATTGCTCATTTGAAAACTATCCGACGCTTCCCTCGAGGCTCACGCCCAGAAGCTTTTGCGCTTCCACGGCAAATTCCATGGGAAGCTCCTTGAAGACTTCCTTGCAGAAGCCGTTCACGATCATGTTCACTGCGTCCTGTGTCGCCAGGCCGCGCTGGTTGCAATAAAAGATCTGGTCTTCACCAATCTTCGACGTGGTCGCCTCATGCTCCACTGACGCGGAAGTGTTTTTCACTTCGATGTAAGGGAACGTGTGCGCGCCGCACTTGTTGCCGATCAGCATGGAATCGCATTGGGAGAAGTTGCGCGCGTTTGTGGCGCTCTTCTGGATTTTCACAAGGCCCCGATAACTATTCTGGCCGCGGCCGGCAGATATGCCCTTCGATACGATCGTGCTTCGGGTGTTCTTCCCGATATGCACCATCTTCGTGCCCGTGTCCGCCTGCTGCATGTTGTTCACCACAGCAACCGAATAGAATTCTCCAACGGAATCATCGCCCTGCAGAATGCAGCTCGGATACTTCCATGTGATCGCCGATCCGGTTTCAACCTGCGTCCAGGAGATCTTGGACTTGCGGCCTTTGCACAAGCCGCGTTTCGTCACAAAGTTGTAGATGCCGCCGCGACCCTCGGCATCGCCCGGATACCAGTTCTGGACGGTCGAATACTTGATTTCGGCGTTATCCATTGCGATCAATTCCACTACCGCAGCATGCAGCTGGTTTTCGTCACGCATGGGTGCAGTGCAACCTTCGAGATAACTGACGTATGACCCTTCATCAGCGACGATCAACGTCCTCTCGAACTGGCCGGATTTCGCCGCATTGATGCGGAAATACGTCGACAGTTCCATGGGACAGCGGACGCCCTTGGGGATGTAGCAGAACGAACCGTCCGTGAACACAGCTGCGTTCAAGGCTGCATAAAAATTGTCAGTATGCGGGACTACCGATCCGAGATGCTTGCGGACCAATTCGGGATGCTCCTGTACTGCCTCGCTGAAGGAGCAAAAGATGATGCCCTTGGTGGCAAGCTGGTCGCGATAGGTGGTTCCGACCGAGACGCTATCAAACACCGCGTCCACAGCCACGCCTGCCAGTCGTTCGCGTTCGCGCAGCGGAATTCCCAGCTTTTCGTAGGTTTCCAACAGCTTCGGATCCACTTCATCGAGACTCTTCGGGCCATCGGTTTTCTGCTTGGGCGCAACGAAATAGGTGATGTCCTGGAAATCCACGGGCGGGTATTTTACGAACTGCCAGGTGGGTTCCTTCATCGTGAGCCAGTGACGAAACGCCTTTAGGCGGTAATCCGTCAGCCACTCAGGTTCCTTCTTCTTGGCGGAGATCAGCCGGATGGTGTCCTCGTTCAACCCGGGCGGCGCGGATTCTGTCTCCACGTCGGTGACGAAGCCATACTTGTACTCCTGCTTTACCAATCCCTCGATTGTCTCGGTTGCTGTACTCATTAAAACGAAAGTGTAATCCTCTGTGATTGCTGCTTCTTGTCAACCCGCGCTATTTGTTTTCAACAGCGCAACTGCCGCATCGGCCGCGGATCGCAATGTCAAATCGCGTCGCCTTGAACCCTTCAGGCAGCGCAATTGCGGCCGAGCCCTCGGGAAGGTCCACATCAAACACTTTGTGGCATCCGTCACAATAGAAGTGACAGTGCTCCTGCATGTTCGGGCAAAAACGCGCGGCACCGCGGTCCACAGTCACCTGCCGCGCCAGGCCGGATTGCACGAGGGCGTCAAGACAGTTGTAAACCGTGGCCATTGATATCTCCGGCATTCGCCCCTTTGCCCGGATGAATACTTCCTCAGCAGTGGGATGATCCCGTTTTTCGAGCAAAACGTCGTAAACCTCCTGCCGCTGCGGAGTAAACCTGAATCCGCTTGTGGCAAGGCGCTCGTTGATCTGCGTATCGGGTGACTTCTTCAATGGAACTCGCCGAACCTACGCAGCGAACACCACTGTGTCAATATCTGGAATAATTCTAAATCCAAACTGGCTCTGTGGCGGCGGGCATCCTTGCCTGCCGTGGAGCCGCGGCTTCCAGCCCGGTGGAAGGAACCTCAAACGAAGCGGAGCGCGTTGAAGGAATCTGAGTGCCTCTCGCGTGCTTGACGTTTTTTCCGGTGGCAAGGATGCACGCCCTCTGCGTCAGGCAAGATGCCTGACGCCACTCTCGTGCGGCTTGTTCGTTGCGCGTGGCTTGAAGTTCGGGCGGATGAATAAATCAAAAGCCCCTCCTGGGGAAATCCAGAAGGGGCCGTGCAAAACGTGAGTCGTTTAGAACTTGTAGATGATATTGCCTGCGACCAAAACAGCGTTGCGCTCATTCGGCGCGCCGGAAGTGCTGGCGTTAACAGGAATTCCACCAATGCTGCCCACGGGAACCTGATTGCCGCCGAACGGACGTGAGCCGTCCACGGCGCGGTCCCATCGAATCTCAAGGCGGCTGATGACGTTCTTCCACAGGTCATACTGGACCGTGCCGGTCACGCCAATGAGGGTCGACGCCTGCAGGGGGCCGTCACCGGCATCCTGCCAGACATATTCACCGCGGGCATGGAGGCTCAGCTTCTCAGTTGCCTGGAAGGAGACATAGGTGCCCAGAGCATTCGCCCAGGACGAATCAACGGACACGCCGGCGATGGTCTGTTCTGGAACTCCGAGGTAATCATAGGCGAAGCCGAGGCGCAGGCCGGTGACGGGAGTCGCGAGCGTCAGGCCGGAGAACAGGTTGATTTGGGTGCCGGAGGCGAGAGGTCCGCCACCGAAACCGTTAACAACGCCGCCGTAAAGGGTTGATCCGGAAAGGAATCCCCAATCTTCGGGAGCCGTGAGCGAGATTGAACCCATGTAGGTCTTGTAGGATTCAGCCTTGTACGGATGGGCCTTGCCCGTGCCGACCGGGAATACCGATCCGCCGAGGTTCGCGCCACCGATTATCGGTCCAGTAGTATTCGCAACACCCGCTGACACGCTGAACATGTCGGAAACGCGATACGTTCCGAGAATGCCCGTGTGAGTCGTGGGTTCGAGCGTAAAACCCCAGGAACGGGTGTAGTTCGGGTTGTTCACGGAATCGATCGACTCATATCCGACGACCGTGTCGAACACGCCGACCTTCCAATCGATGCCATTGCCGACGGGCATGCGAAGGGCGACATACGCTTGGCGAATGGCGAAGTCACTGCCTGCGATTCCGCCGACCGGCGAAGTGCCGAGCAGGTTCGCATCAGGTCCGAACATCGCGTCGAAGCGATACCCAGCGGCCCATTCGGCTTCGTCCAGCGGCTTTTCCAGGACGAGCTTGACTGCGTTCAGGTTGAAACCGTCGGCTTTGCTCGGCGAATTGAAAGCATAGCCGGGCACATTGCCGTTACCGGTTCCCAGGTTCCAATGAGCGGATGTATCCACATACCCGCTCAACGTGGTCGCTGCCACAGCAGTCCCGACCGAGCTTAAAGCTGGATCCTGCGCGTGCGCTGCAGAAGCCAGGCTGACCACTCCGAGAGCGGCCAGACTCATTGTCCATTTATCAAACTTCATTAGTTCCTCCAGTTAGTTGTTTGCTACAGTGAACGGTTGTAATGCCGAACACACACAGACAGACTTGGGATAAAAACGGTTTATCCCAGGCACCTTACGGGTGCATTTGCCCGCATTGATAGGTAAACCCCCATCCTTTGACAACTAGTTTTTTGGTCGTGTCCCGGCGGTAAATGCCCGTTTTTGACCTGATTCACATCCTGAATCTGTGCAGCAGATGTATCATCGCAAGGCAACATTCCGCGTGCGGATCAAGAAAATCGCGCTTCTTCCAACCTCCTTCGAGGAACAAAGCCGATTGGAATAGCGGCTGCTCAACCGAACTCCAAATACGCCAGTGAGTGGACTCGCATGGCGCGTTTGGAAGACGAAACGTTATGGCCTCATTTGCTTTTGTTGCCCGCGAAACGACCTCTGGTCGCGAAATCCGAAGTTCTGTGGACGCTGCGACCGAGCAGGCTGCCATTGCCGCCCTGCTTAATCGCAACCTCCTCGTAGTCAGCATCCAGGAAAAGGTCGCGAAGAAGGGGAAAACCCAGGGCGGCAAAGTTGCCCTGCAGGACCAGGTCATTTTTACCCGCCAATTGGCGACCATGATCGATGCGGGCCTGGCGATGGTCCAATCCCTTCAGGCACTCGCCGAACAAACCACAAACAAGGCGATGCGCGACATCATCAAGGATATCTGCGCCCGCGTCGAAGCGGGTGACAGCTTTTCTGAGGCCTTGCAGAAGCATCCCAAGGTGTTCAACCGCCTGTTTGTCTCGATGGTATCCGCGGGAGAAAAGGGTGGTTTGCTGGCCGAAATCCTCGCACGCCTCGCCACCTACCTGGAAAATACCGCGCGGCTTCGAAAGAAGGTGAAGTCAGCGATGATGTATCCCACAGTCGTGACGTTCGTCGCCATCGCCATCACGATCTTCCTGCTCGTCAAAGTCATTCCCGTGTTCGGTGACATTTACACCGGTTTCGATGCAAAACTTCCCGGTCCGACACAATTTCTCATCAACCTGAGCAACCTTGTGAAACAGTACTTTCTGGTGCTCATCCTGGGTGGTGGCGGTGGGGTTTACGCGTGGATGTATTACATCAAGACGAAGGCGGGCCGGCGGTTTTGGGACGCCAAGCGGATCAAGCTCCCGGTGTTCGGCTCCATTGCCCACAAAATCTGCCTCGCGCGCTTCACCCGCACGCTGGCGTCTCTGATTCGCTCCGGCGTTCCGATCCTGGAAGTTCTCCAGATCGTTTCTCAAACCGTCGGCAATGTCATCATGGAGGAGGCGATCCGTGAGTCTTCGGCTGACATCGAGCGCGGCGAAAGCATCTCAGCCGCCCTCGCCAAGCACCCAATCTTCCCGAGCATGGTCGTCCGCATGATCACGGCTGGCGAACAAACGGGTAAAATCGACAACATGCTCGAACGCGTATCCGACTTCCTGGATGAAGAAATTGAAACCACTCTTTCGGGAATCACATCCCTGATCGAGCCCATCCTAATCGTGTTCCTGGGCGTCGTCATCGGCGGCATGGTCATTTGTATGTTCCTGCCGATCTTCAAGATGGCGGAAATTGTCGGCGGCAAGTAATTGCCCTTCCCTCCAGCCCGGACGCCACAGCGGCTTCCGGGCTGTTTGCTTGGGCGCGTTCAGTTTGCCTGATCCATTTCAATAATCATGGGCAGGTTTTATCTTCCTTTCAGAGCCTCGATTCCTATAATCCACCGGACTGCGCTCACCGCGGTCCACTGAACTCGATATTGAATTATGCCACTGACACATACGAAAGACCTGTTCGCGAAGGCGTTGAAGGGCAAATACGCTTTGGGCGCGTTCAACGTCAACAACATGGAACTCATTCAGGCCATCGTGGAGGCGTGTGAAGAAGAAAAGGCGCCGTTGATGCTCCAGATTTCCAAGGGAGCCCGCAGTTACGCCAACCCCGTTTACCTGAAGAAACTTATTGAGGCGGCCGTAAGCCTCTCGAACATTCCGATCGCCATCCATCTCGATCACGGTGATACGTTCGAATTGTGCAAGGAATGCATCGACGAAGGCTTCACAAGCGTGATGATCGATGCGAGCCACGAACCATTCGAAAAGAACGTGGAAATCACCCGGAAAGTGGTGGAATACGCCCATAAGCACAACTGCTCTGTCGAATCCGAACTCGGCCACCTGGTGGGAGCGCAGTTCGACGAGGGAGAAGAGGGCGGCGCCCATTCGATGAGCGGACATTACACCGTTCCGGAAGAAGCTGTGCGTTTCGTGAAGGAAACCGGTTGCGATTCCCTTGCGGTGGCGATTGGCAACAGCCATGGCGCGTATAAGTTCAAAGGGACCCAGCACCTCGACCTCGAACGGCTCAAGCTGATCAAGAAAGCGCTAATGGACGCTGGAATGGGTGACTACCCGCTCGTACTGCACGGAGCCTCGAGCGTTCCACAGCACCTCGTCGCGGAGGTAAACAAATTCGGCGGACAAATGCCGGATGCACAAGGCGTCCCCGAAGCCGATATTGAAATCGCCCGCCGCGTGGGATGCACGAAGGTGAATATCGATACGGACCTTCGTATCGCAATGACGGCGGCCATCCGCAAGGTGTTCGCGGAGAGCCCGAAGGAATTTGATCCGCGCAAATACCTCGGACCTGCCCGCAAGGCGGTGAAGGACCTCGTTCGGCACAAAGTGAAGAACGTTCTGTGCTGCGCAGGTCACGCCTTCGACTAGGCGCTGCCTCCATCAATCTCAAGGCGATGGCTCCGGCCATCGCCTTTTTCATTTCGACGAAGTCGTTGAAACGAGATTTCCGATGCGCGCCGGGTCAACCTGTGCCACTGGTTGAAGATGGAAAAGCTCAATACCTCCGAGATTGAACAGGCGCTCACATCTGTTCCACAGTGGAAAAAATCAGGTTCCGAAATATCACGCACCTACCAGTTCAAGGATTTCATGGGAGCGATGCGATTCGTCAATTCAGTGGCCGAGATTGCCGAAAAAGCGGCGCATCATCCGGATATCGATATTCGTTGGAACAAGGTCACTCTCACGCTCACCACTCACGACGCTAACGGCTTGACTGCCAAGGATTTTGAACTCGCCAAGCAGGTGGACCGCCTATAGGTTCCGCACCGCACTGGCTGCTGGCCAGTTGCCGGTCTCCACGGAATTCATTTAGCGACTCACTGACGAAAATGGCTACTACCGACACGCAAGAGATTTCAACTCTCTTCAAGAAGCATTTCAACCAAACATCCACCCATACCGTCCGGGCTCCTGGCCGGCTGGAGTTGTTGGGCAATCATACGGATTACAACGATGGACTGGTGATGGCGCTGGCGGTTGATCGCTACATTTTCTTCGCGGCATCGCCCCGCACGGACGGGAAAATTGAGCTGATCTCTTCCGCCTTTCCCCAGCCTGAAGTTTTCACCGTCGATCGCATAGAAAAGAACCCTGCAGCGCCATGGGCGAACTACGTCAAAGGTGTTCTCCTGCAACTCCGTCAGCGGGGCGTGCATTTCAGCGGGTTCAACGCGGCGATCACCGGCACAATTCCCATGGGCGCTGGCATGAGCAGTTCAGCTGCGCTGGAGGTCGGAACTGCGCTCATTGTTCGGAAATTGTTTCCCTACACGCTCACCGCGACCGGCCTGGGCACGCCACCGCAACGAGATGCCAATGGCCAACTGCCCGCGCTTGCAGCCGCAGAACGTCTTGAAATGGCAAAGGTCGGGCAGGCGGCGGAAAACCAGTTCGTAGGAGTGAAATGCGGTATCCTCGACCAGATTTCCTCGCTGTTCGGGAAGGCGTCGTCTGTCATCGATATTGATTGCCGCTCATTGACGGTGGAAAACCCGCCCATGCCAGGGGAAGCCATCATTGTCTGCAATTCGGGCGTGAAGCATGAATTGATTGGCGGCGAATATAATGAGTTGCGGCAGAACTGTGAAAACGCCGCGGCCAAACTAGGAGCCAAGTTTCTGCGCACTGTGGAGTTGAAGGACGTCGAAGCCAGCAAGGGCAAGCTGACACAACGCGAATACGAGTGCGCGCGCCATGTGACCAGCGAGATCGCCCGGGTGGTTGCTGGCGCGAAGGCGCTAAAGGCGGGCGACCATGAGCAGTTCGGGCAATTCATGTTTCAAAGTCACGAAAGCTCACGCGATTTCCTGAAGAACAGCACCAGGGAACTTGATATCCTTGTCGAACTTGCCCGCAAGCATCCCGGCTGCCTCGGCGCGCGCCTGACTGGCGGCGGGTTCGGCGGCGCCACCATCAACATGGTTCGACATCACGAAGCACAGGGATTCATCGACCATATGAAACGTGAATATGAGAAGGCTGCCGGCATAAAGATGGATCCGCTCGTCTGCCAGATTGTGGACGGGGCAGCGTGACCCGGACCGCCCGCTCGGGGCGGCGCCACACAACAAACGTTCAAACGTTCGGGAGACGCCCGGTGGAATCACCAAAGCGTTCGATCGAACTCAGGCCCATTCGGTCGGCCATTGAGAGGAAGAGGTTCGTGATCGGCTTGCCGCCGTGCTTCACGTAACGGCCGGCCTGCATGGAGCCGCCGCCATCGCCTGCGAGAATCACCGGGAGATTGGAGTGCGTGTGCCGGTTTCCGTCGGCATTTCCCCCGCCGTAAACAATCATCGAGTTGTGCAGGACGGATTGGCCATCGACATCCTTCATCGCGCCAAGCTTCTGGACGAACTTCGCAAACTGCATCACATACCAGCGATCGATCTCCCGGATCTTCCGGATTTTTTCCTGGTTGTTTTGATGGTGCGAGAGGTCGTGGTGCCCTTCCGAGACGCCAATTTCCGCAAACGAACGATTGCTGCCATCGTGCGCCAGCAGCATCGTGGCAATCCGCGTTGAATCGGTTTGAAAAGCCAGCGCCAGCATGTCGAACATCAATTGGATGTGTTCTTCAAAGCTGGCCGGGATGCCTGACGGTGTGGGAACCGCAGGATCCTGCACGGCGAAACGTTCAGCGCGTTCAATGCGGGTTTCAATTTCACGCACGCCCGTAAGGTATTGATCCAGCTTCGCACGATCCCCGGAATTCAGGTTCTTCTGCAGCGCACGGGCATCGTCCAGAACAAAGTCGATAATGGACCGTTGTTCCAGGCTTCGGCGCTTCAAGTTTTCCGCGCGTTCCCCAGGCGCGCCTCCCCCGAACAGACGTTCGAACACGAGCCGGGGATTCGATTCCGGGGTCATCGGGGTGGTCGGCGAACTCCACGAAAGGTTGTACTGATAAGCGCAGGAATAACCCGAATCGCAGTTGCCCGTGTTGCGAGTGGAATCGCAGGTCAATTCCAGCGACGGGAAACGGGTTAGATGTCCCAATTGGCGGGCCATCACCTGATCGATCGAGACGCCAGCGCGAATGTCCACGGCACTCTTTTTGAGGCGAACACCCGTCAGGAAGGTGCCGTTCGCGCGAGCGTGGTCGCCGCCTCCATCCATGCCAGCGGTTGCGGTCAGATTATCGAGGCCGCCGAGCACCTGAACATTCTTCTTCACCGCCGACAACGGTTCGAGCGTCTGCTGCAGGGTAAAATCCCCGCCTTCTTCAAATGGCCACCAGGCCGACGGAATCGCTCCGTTCGGAAAATAAACAAAGGCAGTGCGCAATGGGGCGCCTGTGGCAGTCCGGGCGAGCTGCTTCCCGGGGTCGGTTGCCGCGGCAAGCAATCGGACCGGGAGAATGCTTTCCATGGCGGGGAGTGCAAGGCACGCGCCCAACCCGCGCAAAAAGCGGCGGCGACTCAAGCTCAATGCCCGCTCTCGCGCAATGTCTCTCGATGCATTCGAATTCTGTTTCATTGTTAGTGCCTTTCCAACCGGGCCGCCGCCAGTGCATGCCCTTCCTGATTCTTGCTCTCGTCGCCGGCGGCAGCATGCGATGTGCTGTCGGTCAGACGGGTCTTCTGAAACGCAGCCGATTCAATCACTCCGGTCATCAATGCGGAAGATCGCCCGTCCGCCTTTTCGATTTTTTCAACGATGAGATCAACGGTTCCAACGTCGTAATATTCCAAACCACGCCCCAAGGCATAGGTGAGCAGCTTCTCTGTGATCGTGCGATAGAATTGTTTGGCGTGGTTCTGGACGAGGATGCGTTTGAGTTCCCGCACGTCCGAAAATTCTTCTCCGGTAATGAGCTTCCCCGCAGCATCGATGGGCTGCTCTTCCTCCTGTTCGCGCCACATTCCCATTGCGTTGAAGTTCTCGAGTGCAAGGCCCAATGGATCCATGCGATTGTGACACGAACTGCACAAGGCGTCTTCCCGATGCCGTGCCAATGTCTCGCGCAAGGTGATGCTGCGATTATTGTCACCCTTCGCCGCGTCCTCCAATGGCGGAATATCGGGCGGAGGCGGGGGCGGCGGCGTTCCCAGAATGTTATCGAGGATGAACACGCCGCGTTTGACGGGTGACGTGCGGGTGGGATTGGACGTCACAGCCAGAACGGATCCCTGCGTAATGATGCCGCCGCGCGGACTTCCCGAGGGCAGCGCCACCTTCCGCACCTGTGAGCCGCTCACATTGGTGATTCCATAATGCCGGGCAAGGGCTTCATTCAAAAACGTGTAATCACTATCGATCACTTCAAGAAGGCTCCGATCCTCTCTAATGATGTGCTCAAAGAAATCCTCAGTCTCCTGCCGCATGGCCCGCCGCAGTTCGCCGGTCAATTCAGCTCGCGGCGTGCGGCGGCTGCGAAAGAGCGTGTTGCGCAGGTTGTCGCGTTCGGCTTTCTCCTCAGCCGTGAGCTGGCTCTCCTCCTTGCTGCGCAATTGCCCAAAGCGCGCCCGCTGCCGCTCCGTCTCACGCGTTAATCCGTCATCGCGATTCAACACCGACCGCGCGTCAATCGGGACCGTTTCGATGTCCCGCGCCTGCAGCCATTGACCCGTGAAGTTGCGGATGAACGCCTCGAATCGCCGATCCTTGATCATGCGCGCGACCTGCGACGACAACTCAACCCGCAACTTTCCCTCGCGGGCGAGGCGGAACAATTCCTCGTCAGGCATCGATGACCAAAGAAAATAGGAAAGCCTTGAGGCGAGGGAAAACTCGTCAACGAGGGGATACACATCGCCTTCCTTGAGAGAGTCAGCGCCTTCAACTCGGAACAGGAACCGAGGCGACGCCAGCACAGCAACCATCGCCTGCGCGACGCCCGCTTCAAACGTCTTGCCAGGCTGCTGGTATATGGCTTCAGCCAGGTTCCCGAGCCGTTCAATCGTTGAGGCATCCACGGGACGCCGATATGCGCGCTCCGCAAACGAGCCAAGCAACTCCTGCGCATAGGTGCGCCGGTCTTCCGCGCTCTGAGGCACGGCCTTTGGAAAGAACCGCGTGTAATTCGCGGGCGCCACCCAATGTTCAGGAGCCTTGGGCCCGCGAACCACGACCGAGTGAATGTTCAACGACAACGTTCGATTCTGCGGCTCACCCGGAGTCAACGCCTCAAGAATGAACCCAAGCTCGTGCTCGCCCTGTTTCCAATGCACCGGAATCTCGAATTGAAACGACTTGCCGCCTTCCCAACTGAACTCCTCCTCCCATCGCTCAGCCCCGTCGACAGTAAAAATTAATCGGCAGCGATTGTAGTCAAAGGCGTCGTCCACGTAACGATCCTGCACACCGAGCCGCAGCACGAGTTCGTAATCACCCGCATGCTGCACGGAAATGGTGTTAGACAGGTAAGCGTTTGCGTAAAAGGAAAGGGCCAAAGACCCTTCTCCCACGGCCACGGGGCCACCGCGGAATCTTCGCCCTGGGATGCTGCGCTCCGGAATCTGTTTCCCCAGCGTCGGCACCGCCTTGGCCACAATTGCATTGGCCGCAATCAGGTATTTCTCGAGGAGCATCGGAGGCAGCGTCAACACGTCGCCAATGTTGTCGAAACCGTGCCCTGTGTCGTCGGCGGGAAACGCCTCGTGCGTGTTGTAATCCACTCCCAGCAGGTCGGAAATCGTGTTTCGGTACTCGACACGATTGAGGCGGCGGATGGTAACGCGGCCTGGGTCGGGATTGTTTGGATCCAGTTCGAAAACGGAATCCTTGATCCAGCTGATGATTTGCCCGCGTTCGGCATCGCTGGGTTTGCTCTTGCGCGCGGGCGGCATCAACCCGGCCTCAAGATTTTTAAGAGCGTGAGACCACAATCCCTTTGCGTCCAAAACCGCGGCGTCCGATTCAAATCCGTCGAAGGCCACATTGCCCTTGTTTTCTCCATCGCCGTGGCAGTCGAAACAATACTGCTCGAGCAGGGGCCGGATTTCGGTACGAAATTTCACCGCTCCGGGCAGCGTTTCAGCCGCCCGGAGCGATGCCAACCCAACCACAACAAAAACAGCAAAACGCAAAAGCATCGGCGCGGCACACTATAGGAACAAACCGTTAGATGGACGAGTCCCGCACAGGTTACATTCAGCCTGCTGGAACTTTGGTCGACAAAGGATGAGTGCCCTCCCCCCCAAGCACCCCTGCACGCTCAATCGTCTCCAAACACATGCGGGTCCCGTGATACGGCCCCTTCCATTCGCTGACTTTCGGCAACGATGGATCCGGCATTCCATCGCCGAGAATCCGCCAAAACCATTCCCCGTGAACGCGATCCACCAGGTGGTTCTCCATGAAATCCCAGACGCGCGCCGCAGCTTCCAAAAACCGCTGCTCGCCCGAAATGGAATAGACGTTCAGAAATCCCACGACAGCTTCCGCCTGCGGCCAGCATTCCTTGCGTGCATCAAGGACCGCCCCGTCACGCCCTTCGTAACACAACGCGCCTGTGGCATCGATTCCTTGGGTCAAAACGGCATCGGCAATCCGGACGGCGAGGGATCGCACGCGCCCCGTCAGTGCCGAATCGCCAAGCAACTCCGCCGCTTCGCACAACAGCCAGCTGGCTTCAATGTCGTGGCCAAATGTGCAGGTGTTCGATCGAACCCGCCAGCAATCGTCGAAGAAATGGTGCAGATGAAAGGTCCTGCGATCGAGGATCCTGTCCTCGAACAGCAGGATCAGTTCACGCAGCCGGACGCCGACACGTGGATCATTCCATACGCGTCGAAGATTCGTATATGCCTCCAGCACGTGAAGGTGGCTGTTCATCGATTTTTTCTCGTTCAAATCCTTTTCACTCAGCGCCTCGTCCACCACAGTTGTCCAGTCACGGCTGCAAACCTCGAAATACCCGCCCTGCCCCTCGTCGTGCGCATGGGATTCGACGCAGTCGAACAACTCGCGAGCCTGCCGCAATGCCGCGGCGTTCCCAAACGTTCGATGATACTCTGACAACGCGTAAATGCAGAATGCCTGTCCGTAGGTTTTTTTTACAGGATCCAGCACAGCGCCCGAATCGGTAAGCCGCCAGAAAGCGCCGCCATGTTCGCGATCCACAAACCGGGACACGAGGTAATCCAGGGCGCGGTCCGCCATTTGTCGATACACGGGTCTCGCCTCGTTGCGATAGGCTGCGGAAAACGCCCAGAGGATCCGGGCATGGACAATCAAACCCTTCGGCTTGCTGCGGTCGGCGTGTAATTCGTTCGACAACCACGCCATCCAGCCGCCTTGCTCATGATCGACCGCGGGACCGCACCAAAACGGCAGGATATGCCCGTGCAATTGTCCCCTCGCAGCATCGCTCAGCCGCTGAAGCGGGTTGGTTCTCATGGCCTCGGCTCCCGTGCCGCGTGCAGTATTTCCACCCGCCCCACCTGCGTTTCACCCGTGAACTGGATTTTTAGAAAACGCGCCTCTACGCCTGCGTTGTTGGCGTGGAATAAGACAGGGAGCCAATACCCGTAATCGCCACCGCCCCTGAAGTACGACTGCTGCAGAACCTGAATCTCGCGAAACGTCTCTCCATCGACCGACACGCTGAAGTTCGGCGGCGTGATCTGCTTTGGAAAAAAGGCGAAAATCCGAAACCCCTCCAAAGCGTCAGGCAACTTGTAAATCATGCTCGCGCCCTTCGTCCCGCCCGCCCGATGCCCATCTTCTTTTGCCTGCCTGCAATCCCGATTGTGAATCGTCACTCCTCCATGGCGGAAGAGGCGGTCAAGGTTGCTGAGTTCGTCGACGAAGATTCCGTGTTCAACCCGGACCGGCCCCTCGACATTGGACGGCGCCGACGCGCCGCTCTCGTTCACAGCGATGACACGATAAAGCCATTCGCCACGCGGGGCGGATTCATCGACCCACTGCGGCCTGTATTGCACGGCCGCTTCATCGATGTTTTCCGCCACAACAGACCACGGCCCGCTTCGATTGGCAGCCCGCTGCAAGCGGTAGGATCGCGCTCCAACAGACCCCTGCCACGTGATCTGGGGAGAGCCTGCGGCCGGAAGCAGCACAGGGGCGGGAGGAACCGGCAAAGGCGGAACCGCGATACCTCGGATCTTGAAGGCATGCTCCCGCGCCAGGTTCATCAAGGGTTCTTCGTCGTACGCCGCCGCAATTGCAGAGGGTGGCCAGTGAAACGCCTTGTAAAGATTTCCGCCCGCGGGTTCGCTGTGCCAGTAAAAGCCCCCGTCACGATTCCGAAAACGCAGGCTCCATAGCAGTCCACCGGAAATCCGAGTTTCCGCAATCGCGTCCAGAGCTTCCTCCATCTGGGCTGTGGGGACGAAACCGAACTCGCCCACCACGTAGGGTTTCCGTCCCTTCGCTTTGACGGCGTTCTCGCGAATCAATTGTGCGAACGTCTTGCTGCCCCCGGGGTAGTGATGCGTGGTCACTATGTCGATCTCGGGCATTTCCAGTGAAGCCGTTCTCAGTTCCGACGCGTTGAAGCCGTCCATGATCAGGTGATTGGCATCGAGGTTTCGGATGTACGCAGCAATCTCGCGGGTCCACGGAGCGGGCGAGTCGATTTCATTTCCCGTTTCCCAGCAGAGGACCGCAGGATCCTCGGAATAGCGAATGCCTGTGAACGTGTTGGTGCGCGTGAGGATGAAGCGAACGGTGGTCTTGAAATCGTCGATCAATTCCTTGTCCGTCCAAAACGCATCAGAAGCCTTGCCGCGGAATGCTGCATATTCGGCGCGTCCACCCTGCCACGTCCAATTGTCCACGAGCGGAATAATCAACCGAACCCCCTGCTCGTTCGCGACCTGCAGCGCGAGATCAAGCGCGCGGAACGCCTCCTCATTGAACCGCCCGGGCCCCAGCACATGCCTTGGAATTTCCGGCGTGTCATTGGTTCGTTTGACCGTGATCACATACGTCCGCGCCACAGTCCCGCCCAATTGCCGCGCGGTCGCAAGGGCGTCGGTCAGTTCGAACCGATCCGGCAATCTCCAGGGATTCAGCTCCTTGAACGGAACGTTATCCTCGATGACGAGAAGGTTCGGGA
>DASPIL010000052.1 GCA_035629175.1 Verrucomicrobiia bacterium
GGGCACAGCAACGTGCGAAACTCGAACGTGTCAGAATGTTTCCGCACCTGTGGGTTGGCCTGTGTTGCTTCGCCCGAGAGGGGCGCAGTGCGAAGGCTGAATGGGAGGAGGCTAACCACGAAGCACACGAAACACACGAAAGACGGCAGGGCATGGAGACCAGTTGTTGTTCCTTACTGTGGCCGACATTCTTTACGTTCTGAACTCCGGCAATCTTCTCTCTCGCCCCGTGAGGCACGAGCGGGGAGAGAGTTGGAGAGAGGGGCGCCCGCGTTGGATGCCTTCTCCGATATCTCCGCGGCCTCCTGGTAAACGCCCGTTCGTTGCCGCGCCGGCCTCCCCAAAAGAGTCAAATTCCTGCGCTATTTCGCCCGTGCGTTGATCCTGGAAAGTCGATAGGAATGGGCATGCTCAATTTCATAGCGGCGACGACACGATGCCGTACGGTAAGCATCCCAAAACTGAGCGGCCTCGCGCTCATCATTGGCATCTTCAGCTTCGTTCTCTCCGGATGCTCCGGCTCGAAGGCCACCAGAACCGACGCGGCTGGGATTAGCGCAGGAGATCGCGATGAATTGCTGGCGCGTTTGCCCGAGACGTTCAGGTTCGCAGGGTCCCAGTATGATCGCATGCTGGCACGCCTCACCAATGGTCCCATGTTTCCCCGCAGCTATGAAAACGGTCGTCATCGACTCGTCAACGCGCGGGACTGGACGAGCGGATTTTTTCCGGGCGCACTGTGGTATCTGTATGACTACACTCGCGATCCCAAGTGGTTGCACGCTGCATCCAATTACACTGCGCGGCTTAGTTCGATTCAAAACTTCCGCGGCCATCATGATGTCGGCTTTATGTTGTACTGCAGCTATGGCAACGGACTGCGCCTGACAGGTGAGGCTTCGTATCAACCCGTTCTGCTCCGCGGCGCTGAGTCGCTGGCGTCGCGGTTTAAGCCGGAAGTGGGCCTCATACGTTCGTGGGATTTCGGAGGATGGAGCTGCCCAGTGATCATCGACAACATGATGAACCTCGAGTTGTTGATGTGGGCTGCAAGGAATGGGGGCGACAGCCGCCTCCGGGAAATTGCGTTGTCGCACGCCGATCGGACGCTGAAAAATCATTTCCGCGCTGATTACAGCAGCTTTCACCTTGTCGATTACAACCCGGCCAACGGCACGATCCTGGGAAAACAGACCGTGCAAGGCTTCGCTGATCACACTGCGTGGGCACGCGGACAGGCGTGGGGTTTATACGGGTTCACCATGATGGCGCGTGAAACAGGCCGGGCAGACTACCTTGCGCACGCCACGAACATCGCGAATTTCCTCGTGAATCATCCACGGATGCCGGCGGACAAGATTCCCTACTGGGATTTTGACGCACCAAACATTCCCAACGAACCTCGTGACGCATCGGCGGGTGCGATCATGAGTTCGGCGTTGATTGAACTAAGCCGGCTCGTGGGAGGAGGAGCAGGCAAACGATACTTTGAAGTTGCACGGCAACAGCTGCTTTCGTTGTCTTCACCGGCTTACCGCGCCGACGTTGAAAAAGATGGCGATTTTATTCTCCGTCACAGCGTGGGTCATATTCCTGAGAAGCACGAGATCGACGTTCCAATCGTCTACGCCGACTATTACTTCCTTGAGGCGCTGCTTCGCTACCGCGACCGAGTCACGGCACGATGATTCTTATTCGACCGTGAGCAGGCGATCGGGAGATGCGCTGTGAAACTCGCCGGGAATCTTCTGGCCTGAACTGAGGTAACGAATCGGCAGCTGCGAACCGAAGGCGAAGTTCCACAATTTCATCCGCCGTGGCTCTTCATCGAGATGGGTGAGGATGAGATCGTGAGGTTGCAATGGCGCAAATGCTTCACACTGGGCCAGCAACGTCGCAGGCTCGTAAGCTGCATTGAGGACCAGATGCACGTGCGGGTCTGGAAGCGCTGCAATTTGTTCGCGCGCGTGATGGATCGACTGCGGCTCACGGGCGTCCACTCCGGGCAAATCGATGAACAGCATTTCCGCGCGATTTGCGGGCGCCTTCCAAAAGCGTTCGACCGGCACGCCGAGCATCTCGCAATGAATGGTCAGATAATCCGCCGTATTCGCGCTTGCCCCATCGAGTCGAAACACGCGGGCAACGCGTTCCTCCATGAGCGTCGCGAGCGTCAGCCATTTGCACAGCGCAGTGGTTTTGCCCGAGCCGGCAGGCCCGATGAACACGTGCGGTCGCGCCATCAGACTTGCAGCCATTGACGGCACAGGACGCCAGAAATCGCAGAGTCCTTTTGTGACCGCCTGCCATTCCGCTTCGAGAGGCTGCGGAGCTTGGGTGCCAACGATTGAACAAACGTGCGACTGCAAGCGGTCGGCAAAGGCGGGCATCAACCCGTGCGCTTCCAGCCAAGCCACCGTTTGCCACCGCTGGGAGGAACCCTTGCGGCGGGGCTGCGATTCGCTGGCAGGCAACTGCGTTGGGAACGCAGTAGGATGTGTCGAGGGATCGGGCACGCCGGCCAGGACCTCGATGCGTGTCTGGCCGGGAAGAAGGCGGGCGAGGCCCTGGGCTGGAACTGGGCGGACGCTCAGGACGACGGCGTCGGGCCCGAGTTGTTTATGAATCTGGTCCAGCGCAGCGGCCGCGGTGGGCGCGATGAATTGAAGGACTTCCATTCAGAAGCTCCGTCAGGCTTCGACGTGCGGAATCGTTGCGGCACTCTGGACTTGCACACGATTTGGGATTTCCGAGTACGAGAGCACGGCCAGGTCCGCGAAGGTGGCCTCGAAGAATCGGCGGAACGCGAGGCGCAGTTGGGGCGCGCACAACACCACCGGTTGCTGGCCTGTTGAAAGCATTTGCTGAACGAACTTGGAAAGGGTGTCCATCACGTGCCGCGCGACGCGGGGTTCAATGACCAGGCCGACCTCCGTGGCGGTTTGGCGGACGCCTTGTGACAGTTGTTGTTCCAGGCGGGGATCAATCGTGATTGCCCGCAGTGATCCATTTTCGGATTGGAAAGGTTTTGTGATTTGCGGGCCGAGCACGCGGCGGGCGTGTTCGGAGAGTTCGTCTGGATTCTTGGTTGCCGCGGCGTAATCGCTGACCTTTTCCAGAATGCCCGCGAGATTGCGAATGGATATTCCCTCGGCCAGCAAGTTCTGCAGGATGCGTTGCACGTGGCCGACGGTGAGTTGTCCAGGAACCAGTTCGTTCACGACCGCAGGGTGGGTTTGCTTGAGATTGTCGAGCAGCGCCTGCACATCCTGCCGCGTGAGAATCTCATGACTGTGACGGCGGACGGTTTCGGACAAATGCGTCACCATCACGGAAGCCGCGTCCACGACGGTGTAGCCGGCGGTTTCAGCGGTCTTGCGCTCCACATCGGTAATCCAGGTCGCCGGCAGCTGGAACACAGGTTCAACCGTGGGAATGCCTTTAAGCGTGGTCCGGCTGTTCGTGGCATTCATCGCGAGCCAGTGGCCCGGCATCAACTGTCCCTGCGCGATGGCGTTTCCCTTCAGCAGAAACCGATATTCGTTCGTGCCGAGTTGCAGGTTGTCGCGCAGCCGAATGGGTGGAATCAACATGCCCATTTCGCTTGCGAACGTTTTGCGAATTCCAGTGACGCGCTCGAGCAGGTCGCCGCCTTTGCGGGTATCGGCCAGCGACACCAGGCCGTAACCCAGTTCGATTTGCAGCGTGTCGAGGCTGAGCAGGTTCTCGAGCGGCTCATTGACCTTGGCCTCGGCGGATGTTGCCGATCCGGCGGGTGCCTTTGCGCCCGCAACAGTGGCAGCGGCGGCGGCCTTCGGCGAGGACGCGTTGGCTGTTCCCATTTCCAGCCCGCCGCTGCGCTTGACCGTGTAGGCAAGCACACCAACCACGACAGCGAGGGTGAGAAACGGCAGCATCGGCAAGCCTGGAACGATGGCCAGCACGAGAAGCATGCCCGCCAGAATCATCAGGGCGCGCGGATAAACGAGCAACTGCCGCCCGAGTTCGCGTCCGAGATCGTTCTTGGAAGTCGCACGCGTCACGAGGACGCCGGCGGCGATTGACGTGATGAGCGCGGGGATCTGCGAGATCAAACCGTCACCGATCGAGAGAATCGTGAATCGTTCCAGCGATTCCATCACGGTCATGCCCTTTTGCATGATGCCGATGGCAAAGCCGCCGACGATGTTGATGAGGGTGATCAGGATGGCTGCGATGGCATCGCCGCGCACGAACTTGCTCGCACCGTCCATTGCGCCGTAGAAGTCGGCTTCTTCCTCGACGGCTTTCCGCCGATTGCGTGCTTCCGTTTCGTTGATCAAGCCGGCGTTCAATTCGGCATCGATCGCCATCTGCTTTCCGGGCATGGCGTCCAGGGTGAACCGCGCCGCGACTTCCGCGATGCGTCCCGCGCCCTTGGTGATCACGATGAAGTTGATCAGGACGAGGATGAGGAAGACGACCATGCCGACGACGTAATTGCCCCTGACCACGAAGCTGCCGAACGCCTCGATCAGGTGCCCGGCATAGCCATCGAGGAGAATGAGCCTGGTTGAGGCCACATTCAGGGCAAGCCGGTAAAGAGTGATGAACAGCAGCAGGGTGGGGAACCCGGTAAATTCCGCCGGGGTGCGTAGGTAAAGAATGACCAGCAGGGTCAGCAGGGAAAGGGCAATACTGATCGCCAGAAGGAGGTCCAGCAGGATGGGCGAGACCGGGAGGATCAGGAGCAGGACCGTGCCGAAAACGGCGACGACGAGCCATAAGTCCCCGTAGGGAATAAGTTTCCGCAACCTGTCGCTTAACGCACCCATGGCTGTTTCAGAATTAAAATTGGTTCTTTCATCGAGTTGGCGGCCGCCTTCGGCCTGCCCGGCAAATTTCGCCGCTGCTGCAGTTAAGCAAAAGCGGGACCACCCGCGGCCGTTCGCCGGGCTGGGTGCCGGTCGCCTGGGCCGGCTGGGGTGCGTGTTGGACTGCCGATTACCTCAAAAACGCCTTGCGCGGCGATAGGTCATTGCCTAAAAAACGGCCCATGTCGAAACGTCCCGGTTTGCAGCAGGCCCGATCCTTTGACTTGCAGCAGTTTCTTGCCGTCAGCACGGAATCGGTCAACCGCGCCCTGGACACATTCCTTCCATCGGAAAAGACCAAGCCCGCGACGATCCACAAGGCAATGCGGTATTCGCTATTCGCGGGTGGCAAGCGGATGCGCCCGGCTTTGTGCCTGGCCGCGGCCGAAGCCTGCGGGGGATTGGAGGATGACGCGATGCCGCTGGCTTGTGCGGTCGAGTGCATCCATACCTACTCGCTTGTGCACGATGATCTGCCTGCAATGGACGACGACGATTTTCGCCGCGGCAAGCCGACCAATCACAAGGTGTTCGGCGAAGGCATTGCAGTTCTTGCGGGCGACGCACTGTTGACGCAAGCGTTCGAAATTGCGGCGCAAAGCCGCGGGTGGAGCCGGTATTCGCATCGGACCGTGATCCTCGAACTGGCGCGCGCGTCGGGTTCGCTGCAATTGATTGCGGGCCAGGTGGCCGATCTGGAAGGCGAGGGGAAGAAGACTTCTGCGCAGCAACTCCGTTACATCCACGAACGCAAGACGTCAGCGCTGTTATGCTGTTCCGTGAGGTTGGGCGGCATGAGCGCGAATTGCACTCCCGCGCAACTGCAGGCGCTAACGGACTTTGGCTACAATGTTGGGCTGGCCTTCCAGGTGATCGACGACATTCTTGACGTGACGCAAACCAGCGAAAAGCTGGGAAAGACTGCGGGCAAGGATACGAAGGCGCAGAAGGCGACGTATCCATCGATCGTCGGGCTGGACCGGTCGCGCAGGATAGCCGAGGAACTGACGGGAAAAGCGTTCGATGCGCTGAAGCCATTTCGAGGAAAAGCAGCTGCGCTGCAAGGTCTGGCCGAGTTTCTGTTGAAACGGGAGCATTGAGAGGCTTGGTCGATTGTTGCGCGACATGATCGACCACAAGACACTCCAAGGAGACGACGCTGAACGGGAGGAGGTTTGACCACGAAGCACACACCGCGGCAGAGGCAGCAGACAGAAAAGTTGCAGGGGCAGATTGACCACGAATCACACGAAACACGCGAAAAAAGCCATCGAGAGGCATCCAACGGCTGTCGACTGCGCAAGGCTTCGTTCGATTCCTTTTTCAAACGCGACAATCTTCTCTCTCGCCCCGTGAGGCACGAATGGGGAGAGAGTTGGAGAGAGGGGGCTCCGCAATGGCTTTGGAACTCCTGCCGACCTCAATCGTCTCTCCGTTATCTCGGTTGCCTCAACGCTTGTTTCGGGAGTATGGCCAGCCCCGCCCACGCAGCGCGTGAAACTCAAATGTGTCACAGGGCGCAAGGCGGGAACCGGTTCCTTACCGCTTGCTCCATGAACGTGCTTTATAGATAGTAGGCACATGTCGCTTTCGGCCCCTTGCCGAGCCTGTTTCACGCTTGTTCGAGCCGCCGTTCTGAGCGCTGTTCTCGTGTCGGGATGGAGCTGGCATTTGCATCGATGCCATGCGGCAATGGATTTCTTAATCGATGTCAAAGACACCGAGGACGATCTCCCCAGCAGCACGGTCACGGCCATCGAGCAAACGCCGGATGGGTATCTTTGGATCGGCACGTACAGCGGCCTGGCGCGGTTCGATGGCGAACGGTTTGTCACGTTCTACCCCGTCAATACACCCGAACTCAGCCACGCCCGCGTCCAAGGCTTGTATGTAGATGTCGAAGGCACGCTGTGGATCAACACCTTTCGCGGCGGACTGACCTCATACCGCGACGGGGTATTCAAGCGCGAACGGCCCGATGATGACCGCCTCTTTGACCTGCATACCACGCTTGCACATTCGTCGCCCGACCAAGTCCTGTTTGTAGGGCAGTTCGGCGAGGTGTTGCGGCGGAGGAAGACTTCGGCTGGGACGGATTGGTCAGCTGTTGCGCCGCCAAGTGGAACGCGTCCATTGTTTCAATGCGCAGACCGAAACGGGACGTTGTGGTTCATCTCACGCGACGGGCGGGTGATCTTGTTCCGCGACGGCGAGTTCAAGGATTTCGATTCCAAAGGTCTGCTGGACAGTCGCCGCGCCATTTGTGTTGCCGCTGATCCGCATGGACTGGTGTGGATTGGCGCATCGAATTTTCTCGCTCGGTTCGATAATGCCGGATGGGAGGTGCGGACGCCCACGAACGGAGAGCCGAACGTCGGCATCAATCCGCAGTTGATATTGCCGACTCGGGCAGGTCCGCTTTGGGTTCTCGATGGGGGACGTTTTCGAAAACTGGCGGGCCGCGACTGGATTGCGGAGGCGACTGGATGGCGGGGCCGCCTTGGATGGGCTTCCGGGCGTGCAATGGGAATGAACGAGGATCGGGCGGGCGGGATCTGGTTGAATCATTATGGCAACGGCCTTTTCCACGTCACGCCGGACGGACGCTACGAACGCTTCACCACGCTCGAGGGTTTGCCAGGCGATCGCATCGGCGCATGGTTTCAGAGCCGTGAGGGCGGGATTTGGGTTGGCATTGATCGCGGTGGTTTGGTTCGGCTGCGGGAGCGCCGGTTTCGCGTAATAGGCCAGGCGGAGGGCTTGCCAGCGCGATCGGCACTGTCCGTCTGCGAGGACAGCGAGGGCGCTGTCTGGATTGGCACGGGCGGCGGCGGGCTCTGCCGCTGGCAGGATGGGAAGTTGAAGCGTTACACCGTCGGCAATCACGTCTCTGCCAACTTTGTCTTCTCGGTTTTCCCACGCGAGGACAACGGCGTGTGGCTCAGCACGGCTGAAGGTGAAGACCTTTACGCGTTTGAGGGTGAAGAGAAACGCCGTGCACCCTGGGAAGTCCATGGCGTAAAGAGCATTCTTGCGGACCGCGCGGGACGCGTCTGGGTCGGCACCAAATCTGGTTTGTCGTGGTGGTCGCCCGTGGATCGAAGAAGTTTTGGGGAAAATGACGGACTGGAACTCTCCGCTGTGCGCGCACTGGCGGAAGCGCCCGATGGAACCATCTGGGCGGGGAGCGACAGCGGCGTGTTGTATCGCTGCGAACCTGACAAGGTCGCTGGCTTCCGCAGCGCCGGCCATCTGGGGGATCAACCGATCTGGTCGGTGCATGTTGATTCTGAGGGCACCGTCTGGGCGGGAACATTCCGCGGCGGGTTGTTGCGATTCAAGGACGGAAACTTTTCGCGCATCACGCAGCGTGAAGGTTTGCCGGTCGACGTCATCAGCCAGATTCTTGAGGACGACCAGGGCCGCCTTTGGTTTGGAACCCCTCAGGGGATTTGTTCGATGAACAAAGGTGAGTTGGACGCATGCGCGGCTGGGAAGAGTTCGCGTGTGGATTGCGTCACGTATGGGCGGCTCGATGGCTTGCCCAGCCTGGAATGTTCGGATGGCTACCAGCCTGCATGCTGGAAGGGCCGTGACGGACGGCTGTGGTTCACCACGGTGAAAGGTGTTGTTTCTGTTAACCCGGGTGAAATGAAAACGCATTCATTTCGCGCCCCTTTGCGGATCGAAGAACTATTGGTGGATGGAGAGCCGATCGCGCTCAACAGCAAAGCCATTCGGATTGCGCCCGGCCGCAAGCGCCTGGAATTCCGCTACACGGCGCTCAGCTTTGAAGCGACACGTTTTCGATATCGCATCGAAGGTTTCGATAAGGATTGGGTCGAGGCTGGAACGCGACGGGTTGCGCAGTATTCGGGATTGCCGGCGGGCGCTTACCGGTTTCGTGTGATTGCGAGCGACGATCGGGGGCACTGGCATGACGCGGGAACAATGCTGGCGTTCACGGTGCAGCCTTATTTTTATGAGCGCCGCGGATTCATTGTGCTCGCAGGTGTTGCGGTCACCGGAATCGTGGCCGCATCGGTGCGCAGCGTGGCTGCGCGCAAATACCGCCGCAAGCTCGCGCTGCTGGAGCAGCAGCACGCCGTCGAGCGCGACCGCACGCGCATTGCCAAGGACATCCATGATGACATTGGCGCGGGCCTCACCCAGATCACGCTCTTGAGCGAACTTGCACGGCGTGAGAAGGATCACGCAACGGAACACCTCGACCGCATTTCAGCTTCGGCCCGGCAATTGACCAAGGCGATGGATGAAATCGTCTGGGCCGTTGATCCGCAACACGACACGTTCACGGGACTCCTCGACTACATCTCCGCCTTTGCCGAAGACTTCCTGCGAGTGGCGGGAATCCGTTGTCGCATGGACCTGCCGGCCGCGCTGCCTGCCTTGCGGGTGTCGGCGGAGATGCGTTACAACCTGTTCCTCGCTTTGAAGGAAACATTGAACAACATCGTGAAGCATGCCCGCGCGACGGAGGTGTGGCTGCGCGTGCGCATCGAAGAAGATTCGTTTTCGTTGATCATTGAGGACGATGGACGCGGTTTGAATGGCAGCCTGGAACCCACGTCCATTCGGCCTGATCGCATCAATTCGGGTTTGGGATTGAACAACCTGGAACAACGGTTGAGTTCGGTTGGGGGCAGTTGCCGGATTGAAAGCAATCCGGGGCAGGGGACCCGCGTCGAGCTTCGAGTGGCCGTCGGAGCCGCGGCTCTTGCTGCGTCGTGACGGTTTGACCGGCTGGGGCTGGGCTTATATATTTAGCAAACGCTTGGACCGCGGATGTCCGAGGGTGCTGCATAGGCTCGGTGGCATGGAAACCTCAAAGAATAAGGCTGAAGCCTGCGTACTGGCGGATTCATTTCAGGCGCTCGGCGATGAAACCAAAG
>DASPIL010000053.1 GCA_035629175.1 Verrucomicrobiia bacterium
TGACGAGGTGCATCGGGCTGCATTGAATTAATTTGATTGGGCATCCCCCCTGCACCCCCCTTGCGGGGCGCCCGGCGAGTGGGACCCATGCGCACGATCGGAGCCGCGAACGAGCGTTCGAGGTCCGGCTCCGATCGGCGCCCTACCCCACTCGCCGACCACCCCGTCGAGCCGCTTCGCGGACAAGATAGTCAGGTCACTTCCGCTCCGCGCGAAGTGACAAATTTAGATCAGGACTTGACCCTCCGAAATTGCCGCACAGCGCTGGCCAATTTCCGCCGCTATTGCGCCGAACCTCCGGGGGGCGATGCCGGCATTGCAGGTTGCAATGCGGGCCGACGCTGGACGGGATTCGCAGGGATCACGGCAGGCGCCGAGGACGGCCCCACCTTTGGCGACAAGATGTTCACACGATTCAACAGGCCGCTGCGGTTGGGAGCCCCAACGTGCTGGGAGGTAACGGCGCCTGGACCGTTCAGGTCCTGCAGATTTACCAGCGTTTGTCCCATGCTCTGCTGCAGCACCACCAGCAGGTTGTAAGTTTCCGCGTTGATCGCCACTCGATTCGTGCCAGCCACTCCCACGAACGCCGCCCCGTTCTGGCCTTGAACCGCACTCGCCACAAGTTGTTTCGGCAGACCTGTTGTTGGATCGATTCCGCCGCTCCCTGACGTCAGGGCAGACAGGAGCGATTGCGCCTGTTCCAAGGATCCTTGAAGGTCAATCAGCAGCTCGTGAACATCGGCAACACCAAAGTTTCCTGACTGAATTCGGCTGGCTGCGGACAGGGCGGCTTGGGGGGCGACGGCTGAATGGTTTGGCGCCAGACCGGGAACCGAGACGCCCGGTGGACGAGCAGCAGGTGTGGTTCCCGATGAAATGATCGTGGGATTTGTCGGCGCTGGGGGGCGTACCTGTGCCGCGCAGGTCAAGGTGAGAACGTTGAGGATGACGAGGTTTATGATTTTCATGCGCACGCCCCAGTTCGGGAACACGGCTCGATGGTCGCCTGTTTATGGACCGATTCCATAGGGCAATTTCCCCGAGTCCTGCAGCGCGCGGCGGTCTCGTGGGGCAAGGTTCGCAGTCGCACAGCGGGCGCCCCTCTCTCCAACTCTCTCCCCGTTCGTGCCTCACGGGCGAGAGAGAAGATTGCCGGAGTTCAGAACGTGAAGAATGTCGGCGACAGTAAGGAACACCAACTGGTTCCCTCGTGCTGCTGTTTTTCGTGTGTTTCGTGTGATTCGTGGTTAGCCTCCTCCCATTCAGCCTTCGCACTGCCCCTCTCGGGCGAAGCAACACAGGCCAACCCACAGGTGCGGAAACATTCTGACACGTTCGAGTTTCGGACGTTGCTGTGCCCGGGACGCGCACACTCCGTTGGAAGCAACGGCAGTTTAACAGGAGGCCGCAGAGATAACCGAGAAGACCAGTGAACGCGGGCGCCCCTCTCTCCAACTCTCTCCCCGTTCGTGCCTCACGGGGCGAGAGAGAAGATTGCCGGAGTTCAGAACGTAAAGAATGTCGGCCACAGGTAAGGAACACCAACTGGTTCCATCGTGCTGCTGTTTTTCGTGTGTTTCGTGTGCTTCGTGGTTAAACCTCTTCCCGTTCAGCCTCAGATGAATTCGTTGATGAGGTTCTCCAAAAACTCCTGGCGGCCGCTCGCGTTTACACTGACGTCGCCCTGCTTGAGCATGTGTTTTTCGAGCTCCGCAAATCCAACTTCGCCCCGCTCAATCTGCGCCCCCAATCCGCTGTCCCAGCTTGAATAACGTTCCTTCACAAAGTCCGCCAGGCGCCCATCCTTGCGAATCGCTGCCGCAATCTTCAATCCCCGCGCAAATGCATCCATGCCTCCAATATGCGCGTGGAACAGGTCGATCGGCTCAAAACTCTCGCGGCGCACCTTCGCATCGAAATTCACTCCGCCCGTCTTGAATCCGCCATACTTCAACACACACAACATCGTGTAGGCAGTTTGATAGATGTTCGTTGGAAATTGATCCGTGTCCCAGCCCAGCAGTTCGTCGCCCGTGTTGGCATCGATCGATCCCAGCGCTCCCGCTGCTCCAGCCACTTCAAGTTCGTGCTGCATCGTGTGGCCCGCCAGCGTGGCGTGATTGGTCTCCAGATTCAGTTTGAAATGCTCCATCAAGCCGAACTCGCGCAGGAAATTCAAACACGCAGCCGCGTCTGAATCATACTGATGCTTGGTCGGTTCCTTGGGCTTGGGTTCAATGTAAAACTGGCCCTGAAAGCCGATCTGCTTTTTGTAGTCGACCGCCATGTGCAACAGTTTTGCCAGGTGCTCCTGCTCCCGTTTCATGTCGGTGTTGAGCAGCGTCGAATATCCTTCGCGCCCGCCCCAGAACGTGTAACCCACGCCGCCCAGTTCGTGCGTGACTTCCATCGCCTTCTTCACCTGCGCCGCTGCGTAGGCAAACACCTGGGCATTGCAGCTGGTGGCGGCGCCATGCACAAAGCGCGGATTGGAAAAGAGGTTTGCTGTTCCCCAGAGCAGCTGGATGCCTGTGCGCTGTTGCTCGGCTTTAAGCACCTTCACCACGGCGTCGAGGTTCTTGTTGGTCTCGGCGAGGCTGCCGCCCTCAGGGGCGATGTCGCGGTCGTGAAAGGCGTAAAAGGGCGCGCCCAGTTTTTCGATGAACTCGAAAGCCACCCGTGCGCGGTTCTGCGCGTTTTTCACCGAATCGGTTCCATCCTCCCAGGGACGGACGGCTGTGCCGACGCCAAACGGATCCGAGCCCGCCCCGCGAAACGTGTGCCAGTAAACCACGGAGAAGCGCAGATGGTCGCGCATCGTCCTGCCTTCGATCTTCTGGTCCGGGTTGTAATGCTTGAAGGCCAGCGGGTTCCTGGATTTCGGCCCTTCGAATGGGATGTTGGAAACGTCTTTGAATGCAGCG
>DASPIL010000054.1 GCA_035629175.1 Verrucomicrobiia bacterium
ACCCGTTGGCAAACGGGATTTGAACAGGAGGACGCAGAGATAGCGGAGGAAGATGGTTGGTGAGGCAGATGAAAAGATGAAACGTTCCTCCTCCCCCCGGCCCCCTCCTCCGGCTGCGCTCGGAAGAGGGGGAGAGGGACACGGATTGAAAGGGAAACGGTTTTACGCCAATTACGCTGATTTCGTAAGTTTCCAATCCGATTTCGTGTGGTTGGTGTGATTCGTGGTTTTCTAATTCCCTGCTGACCCCTGGGAACGCGGACTTTTGAACAGGAGGACGCAGAGATAGCAGAGGAAGATGGTTGGTGAAGTAGATGGAAAAATGAAACGTTCCTCCTCCCCCCGGCCCCCTCCTCCGGCTGCGCTCGGAAGAGGGGGAGAGGGAACACGGATTGAAAGGGAAAACGGCTTTACGCGAATTACGCGAATTTGCGCGAATTGCCTGCTGCCGATTTCGTGTGATTCGTGTGATTCGTGGTTATCCATTTCGTCTGCGATCCGTCAGCATCAGGGCCGCGCGGGTCGGTTTGATACGTTTTGGTTTCGCGCGTCTCAGTGCCCGAGACGCGCACATTCCGGGTCGTTGAGGAGGTCTTGGCCAGGGCATCCCAAATCCCTCTGGCCACTGCCGTTGAATTCCACTAGGTTGCGGCACAATGACAATTCCGCTGCCGCGACCTGACGTCATCATGACGCATGAAAGCGATCTCGATGGTTTGCTTTCAGGCGTCCTGTTGCAGCGTCTCGCCAGGCACATCTTCAATTCCGATGTCCGCCTCGAGGCTTATCACTACAATTTCTGGAAGCAACGGGAGCTGCGCGAGCGTTCCGCATGGGTCGCTGACTTTGCATTCGAACAACGGATGGATCGCGAGAACTGGGTAGTCATCGATCATCACGCGACTGAAACGGCACCCAAGACCGCGCACCTGATCCACGACCTCAACAAGTCCGCCGCGCTCCTCTGCTACGAATTGTGCCAGCATCACGGCCTGGGCTCGCCCGAGCTCGACCGCCTGGTGCGGCTCAGCAACATTGCCGATTTATTCCTCGAGGACGATCCGGATTTCGCGCTCGCCACTGATTATGCGAACCTCGTGAAGATCTATCAGTTCTGGAATCTCCACGCCCTGCTCAACGGAAAAATCGAAAAGCTCCTCGATCACCCACTGCTCGAAGTGATGGAAGTAAAACGCCGCGTGGAAAATCCGCTCGGGTTTGAATGGAGCAAATCGAACGTCACGGAAATCAGTCCCATCGTTGGGTTTGTGGAAACCATCATTGGCAACAACAACCTCATCGTGCACCAACTCCTCGAACGAGAGGTCACACGCTTTCCCGTCCTCGTCACGTTGTTCAAACGTCCTAACAACCTTGTCATCGCCAGCTTCCGCAGCCGCAATGGTGAAGCGCTTAAAATCGCGGAAAAATTGCAGGGCGGCGGCCACGCGAATGCGAGCGGGGCCACGCTGCCGAAATCCGTGCGGAACGTACAGGATGGAATCAATTATCTGCGCCAGGTGTTGAACCCAAAAAAGGAAGCACCGTTGAACAGCCTGGAGTCGTTGTTCAACTCACTCGATCCCGCGTAACCGCTGCAACGTTTCGACTCATCCATGGTCTCCGAACAAAGTTATCGGAACGGTGCCATCCTGGTGTTTCTGCTGGTCACCGCCCTCGCAACGACGTTGTGGTTTCTGCCCAACAACCAGGGCGTGGCGCTCACCACTGAGGGATCGCTCATCGAAAGTCTTTCGGTTGCGGTCATCGCCGCGGGCGCCGTGGGAGCTGCCTGGAAGGCGACGCGCTCGCATCCGCGGCTGTGGATCGCCGTCGCAGTCCTCTTTTGCTGGATGTTTCTTCGTGAACTCGATTACCAAAAGATGTTCACGGTGCGCTCGATTGAATCGATCGGCTTCTACTCCAACCCGCGGGTCCCGATCGCGACGAAGTTGATTGCCCTTGCCGCCCTCGCGCCATTCGTGCTGGCAGGCGTCTACCTCGCGTTGAAAAGTTTTCGTCTCCTGAAACGGCTGCCTGCCTTGCGGCGTTTCTGGCTCCCGCCCGCTGTCTGCGCGATGGTTCTTGCTGCGATTGCGCTCGCAGTCGAGAAGTTGCTCGGCCACAAATTCCAGATCGTCGAGGAGTGCGCCGAACTGGGGATCGCCTGCCTGATTGTCTTCGTTGCACTTCGCAGCCACTGGCCGGAAGACATGGACACGAGGGTCCGCCCTTCTCGGTCGTAACCGACTCCACCTTTTTCGCATCCGCAAACCTATGAACCATTGCGCCGCCTTCCTTTTTTCCGCGCTGATGATCAGCGCCAGCCCTGCGGCAACATGGACTGCTGACAACGGCAACGGCACCTTCACCAACCCGTTGTTCTATGATGAGTTTTCCGATCCTGACCTAATCCGCGTGGGCGATGATTTTTACCTGACGGGCACCACGATGCACACGATGCCCGGGCTGCCTGTGCTGCATTCGAAGGATTTGGTGAATTGGAAACTGATGTCGTATGCCGCCGAGAAGCTCGACTTTGGACCCGAGTTTCGATTGGAAAACGGCCAGGCGGTGTACGGCCAGGGCATCTGGGCACCGAGTTTTCGCCACCACAAAGGCCGCTTCTACATTTTCAGCAACGTCAATCGGCACGGCACGCAGGTGTATACCGCAACGAATGCCGCGGGCCCGTGGGAACATCGGACAATGAAGCGCTCGTTCCATGACCTCTCCGTGTTGTTTGATGACGATTCAAAGACCTACGTCGTGTGGGGTTATCGCGATCTCCGCTTTGCTGAGTTGAACGACGCGCTCGATGACATCGTGCCGGGAACGGAGAAAGTGCTGATCCAGCGCGATGCGGGGATCGGCGAAGGGGTGCACTTTTATAAAATTGGCGGGAAGTATTATATTCTGAGCGCGTGGTATGAAGGCCGGATGCGAATGCCGTGCGCGCGTGCTGACCGGCCTGAAGGTCCTTACGAAGTGAACCTCGAGATCAGCGCGGACGAGGAATTTGGGATTCCCGAGGGCAATCGCCTTGGCCGGGTCACGCCCGCGGACCCTTATCCCATTGTTCCCGTGAACCCGGGTGCAGTCGGCCGCATGTCGCTGCATCAGGGGGGAATCGTCGATACGCCCACGGGCGAATGGTGGGGTTTTTCGATGATGGATTACAATTCAGTCGGGCGGCTCACCTGCATCTCACCGATCACCTGGAAAGACGGCTGGCCATACTTCGGGCTGCCTGGAAACCTAAAGCGCACCCCGCGAACCTGGGTCAAGCCAAACACGGGTCACCGTTCCGACCCGTCGTCGCCGTATCAGCGAAACGACGATTTCTCGGGACCTGAGCTCGCCAACGTCTGGCAATGGAACCATTTGCCGCTGAATGAAAAATGGTCCATCACCGAGCGGCCGGGTTTCCTCCGGCTTCATTCGTTGCCCGCGACCAACTTCTGGTTCGCGCGCAACACGCTGACGCAACGCTCCATTGGACCGGAATCCTCACCTGCAACCGAACTGGAAACAGCGGGAATGAAGGCGGGCGACGTGGCTGGTTTGGCTTTGCTGAATTATCCGTATGCGTGGATTGGCGTGATGCGCACGGGAACTGGATTTGAGTTGCTGCAATACGATCAGAAAACAGGTGAAACAAACCGCGCTCCATTCGCGGGCGGACGCGTGTGGCTGCAAGCGCACTGCGACTTCCTCAAAGAGACCGGCCAATTGAGCTACAGCACCAACGGCCGAACGTATCAACAACTTGGAAGCGATGTGACTCTCGTGTTTCAACTGCGCACGTTTCAGGGCGTTCGTTATTGCCTCTTTCACTTCAACCTGGATGGCGAACCTGGCGGGCATGCTGATTTCGACAGCTTCCGCGTGGACGAACCCAGACCCTCGGGCCTGACGCGGCCGATTCCGGTCGGAGAGTCGATCGTTCTGGAGACTCGTCCCGATAAACGCGTGCTCGTTGCGAAAGGCGAGCATTGGTTGCTGTGTCCCCTGACGAGGCTGAAGCACAATCTGCTGCCGCGCGATTTGATGTGGTCGATCGCAACTTCGGCCGTGTCGCATTGCGTTCAGCCGGAACCGACCGGTTCATCACCGTCAATGGCCTGGGCGAACAGAGCAGTGTGACGCTGCAGCGGCATGTTCCTGCTGGCGGGGTGCAGGAATTCCAATGGACCGAGATGCCATTCGGCGACATCGTCCTGCTCTCGCTGGAGAGCCATCGGCACCTGCGGGTGGGAGAAGGAGGCAAGGTGTCCGCCGATGCTCCGGGGGCTCAGTTTGATGGCAAGAATGGCGCTACTTTCACGATTCGGATGACGCGCTGAGAAAAACGCACAGGGGACTCGTTCTGTGCTCGAAAATTCCGGGGAACACCCTATTTTACAAACAGCAACCCACTGGAATTCTGGCGCTATGCGAAACAAAACCGAAAACGGCCACACGACCGCCAATCTCGAAAAATTCCTGCACGACATCAAAACAGTTGTTGAAGATGGCGAGGAGCTATTGCGGGCTGGGGCGACGGAACTTAAAGGGCGCGCTGTCGAGGGCGCGAAGTCAACGGATCGCCTCGTTCGGAGTCATCCCTATCAAACGCTTGGAATCATGCTCGGGCTGGGATTGATCGTCGGACTGATTGCGACGGGTGCGTTCAGCAACGGCGGCAGCGAGGAGGAAGAATAGCACCGTTTTCTCAACTTTCTCGGGCCGTCCATTCCGCCAATAACCCACGAACGCAGGTTGGGACGGAATCGAAATGATTGTTTTTGGCGATCCCGAGTTTTCCCGTCCAGCGCGAGTGGTTCTGATGTCGCTCCGCGCCCAGGTGGAACGTTCCGCCGCGAACTCGCTGGACGATCTTCGCACACTCCTTATCCAGGCGGGCCAACTGGAACAAGCCGTCGAAGATGCGGGTTCGGCTGAAATAGACGAAGGGCTTCTCAACAGGATCCGGGAGGTTACAGACCGCGCTGCGACGGCGTTCTGCGATCGATGGTTTTCCGCTGCCTTCCTGCGTTTGAACGGCGCCGAGAAGAACGGTTCCAGCCACACTGTTGCTTCCGAATGCATGGCGCAGATTTCTGCGGCGCTGTTGGAAATTCAGTTTCCTGACACGCTTGCGCTGCGGATCAAAGTTCCCGAAGGATTCCAATTTTACGCCCTTTATCCCGAACAGTATTGCGCCTCAGCGGTCAAGTGGGCCGAGGCCAATCCCGATTACGAACGCGCGTTGGTGGTTGGAATCCGCAGCATCGGCACCGCCCTTTCAGCCGTCGTGCGGGCCACTCTGCTGGCAACGGGAAGATCAGTGGATCGGTGCACCGTCCGCCCGAGCGGGCATCCTTTCGAACGCGATGTCGCGCTGCCGGCGCTCAATGCTTTTCAATACCGGCATGCGTTGATTGTGGACGAGGGTCCTGGTCTTTCGGGAAGTTCCATGGTCGCAACGGCTCGCGCAGTGCAGAATGCCGGGATCGAATCGATCGCGCTGTTGCCGGGACACGATCACGCGCCTGGATCGTCGGCGTCCGCGGAAACCCTGGACATTTGGCGAAACACACCGCGCCACGTGACCGCGCTGGATGAACTGCGCTGGCACCGGTGGTCACTGATGGAAAGCCTTCCGCGCGAAGCGTCGCGCATCTTTGCAGCGTCAACGGGCGCGGAACCTGGCGATCCCGACCGGCCGGAAGTGCATCCCGCCTGGCGGTTCATCTACAGCCAGGCCGTGCAGACATTGTATGGCATCGTTCCCGAATCCGAGGGGACGGGAACGTTCGACCTTGTCCAGGATTGCAGCGGCGGACTTTGGCGGCGTTACGCTTTCCATTCCGAATCCGACTGGCCTCCGGTTGCGGCGCAATTCGAGCGCATGAAGTTTCGCTGCGCGGATCATCAGGGTGGAGCCGTGTTGTGGAAATTCTGCGGCCTCGGGGCCAACACCGGAGACGGCGGCGGCAATGCAGCCTTGATGCAGCGGTTGTACCGGCTCTCCAATCTCGGTTTCACAGTCGCACCGCTCGGAGCGTTCCGGGGGTTCATCGCGCAGCCGTGGATAGAAGGCGTGCGGCTTACCATCGCGGACGGCATCGACGTTCATATTCTGAAACGGGTTGGCGAATACATCCTGGCGGCTGCAGATCCGCGGCTGTCGGAGCTGGAAATGCGCGCGTCTGTTTCGCGATTGAGCGACGTCCTTTACTGGAACACGCACGAGGCGCTGGGCGAACCGATGGCGGAACGCACGCGCGAACTGGTGCAGGCGGTGGGTGCTTTGGAACCCGTACTGGGGGCCGGCGATGGACATCTGGCGCCACACGAATGGATACTTTCGGCCGCTGCGCGGCATGTGTTGAAGCTGGATTGCGAAGGACACGGCGCCGATCACACCATTGTCGGGCGGCAGCCCATTCATTGGGACGTGGCGGGAGCGATCGTGGAATGGGACCTCGACACTGCATCTGCCGCGCCCCTGCTCGCGCCGTTGGAAAACGGCGGGACATTCATCGAGCCCACCGCGCTCCCGTTTTTCGTCGCGGCGTATTCCGCGTTTCGCATGGGATTGATGTCGCTGACCCTTGATGCAACGACGAATCCCGCTGAGCGGGCGCGTCTGCAGCATGCGTTTTATTTCTACCAGAACAAACTCGCGCAGATTCTCAACACGCTGCCAGCGGCGAGCCGGGCGGTGCATTCAGTGCCGTTACCTTCACCGACCAGTCATCAATCTCCAGGGCACTGATCGAGGCGGGACTCACTTCCAGCCGCGGAATGAAATCCAGCGGCATCCCCAGGTAAAAACAAAGTACGGACCGAAGTGGATCTCCGTGGCTCACAAGCGCGATCCGCTGTTCGGCAAACTTTCGCCGCAGCATGTCGATTGCGCGCACCATGCGCGCCTGAATCTCATGAATTGTTTCGCCGTTGGGAATGCGAACGCCGGTGCGGAATGTGTTCCATTGCCTCCACAAGTCAGAACCCGTGAGACCCTCGAGTTCCAGCCCGGTCCAATCGCCAAATTGGATCTCATTTAATTCCTCGAGCACCTGAACCTGCAGTCCCAACCGCCGCGCAATCGGCTCGGCAGTTTCCCTGCAACGCTCCATTGGGCTGCTGAAGACGAGGTTGATTTGAGAAGCGGCGAGGCCGTCCGCAAGGCGTTCTGCCTCGGCCTTTCCTGCTTCGTTCAAGTGAACCCCGGCGCGCCTGCCCACCAGCGATTTGCCGACGAAATCATTGGCGCCATGTCGAATGAGGAAAAACGTGGTCATGGAGGACTCGGTACTGCTTTCGTATTCCGGAGCGCCGGCGTGCGGGCTGGGCGTGGATCAAGCCCCGGCGGAAACGACAGATGCGGCGGCCTGCTTCGTTTTCCGCGCCGGCCAATCCGTCACGTAGCGTTGCACCACCGCCGCTGCGAATTCGGCAAACTCCTCCGGCACCTGCGGTGGACTCGTGCAATTCGGTGCCTTGCCCCGCGAAGGCGGAGTGAAACAAAGAGTGATCGTTGTATCGAAATCGTCCAGCGCGTGCATCTGCCTGTCGAACCATCCGCGCGCGCCCGGCCGATGCCAGTCCGCCCAGCTGATTCCCGTCCGCAGCTTCTTCACGCCCAGTTTCTTCAACCAGTCCACTGCGAAGTCGAGGCGGTGATCTTCAAAGTGAAACCATTGGCAGATACCCATCGCCGGGTTGAAATGGTTCAACGCGGGTTTTGGGGTGCCGTCAGCGCGAATCAACCCGAGATAGAAATGCCGGTAATAGGCGCTCCCTTCGCTTTCCTTGTGGCGCGTCGTCGCTTCCCACGCCGGGGGCAAATCCATGAGGCTGTACCAGAAGATGCGGTCCACCTTCCCGAGCAGCAGCTCTTCCGTTCGCTTCAAGCCAAACACCTGCACTTCGTCGGCACCAAACGTCGAGACGCCGACCTCCGTCACCCAGATCGGCAGGTCCGTCACTGCGCGAATTTCGTCCAGCTTTTTGGGCCAGTCATTGATCTGCCAATGGTTCCAGTCGAGCGGGAAACCATGCACCGCGACGGCGTCGAGATGGTCGAGCAGCCCATTGTGTTCCAGCAGCGTGATGAAGATGGGATCAATCGGCGAAATGCCGCCCAGTATCAGCGGCAGGTCCGGCGCTTGCCGCCGAATCGCCGTTGCCCCGAGCCGTATCATTTCCGAAAACTCGCGCCACTGGGGATCCATCGTGAAGTCCCAGTGGGAGAGATTGTTGGGCTCGTTCCAGAGTTTGATGGCTTCGATCATGGTCGGATTCCTCGTTGCGAATAAAAGCCTGCACCAGTTCACGCGCGCGATTGTCGGTAAACTGCTGCGGCGGGGATTTCATGAAGTAACTCGACGGCCCGATCAGCGCACCTGCCATCCCCCGCTCCATCGCGAGTTTCGCGCAGCGGACCGCGTCGATGACAACGCCCGCGGAATTGGGCGAGTCCCAAACCTCGAGCTTCAACTCGCAGTTGAGGGGGACATTGCCGAACGTCGTGCCTTCCATGCGGATGTAGCACCATTTGCGATCCTCCAGCCACGGCACGTAATCACTCGGTCCGACATGCGCCTGCGCGTCCGACATTGCAAAATCCAACTGGCTCGTTACGGCCCGCGTCTTTGAAATCTTCTTTGACTCGAGCCGTTCCCGCTCGAGCATGTTCATGAAGTCCGTGTTCCCGCCGAAGTTCAGCTGATACGTGCGATCCAGGTGCACGCCGCGTTCGCGGAATAGGTTTGTGAGGACACGATGCGTGATCGTCGCGCCCACCTGCGACTTGATGTCGTCGCCAATGATCGGCAATCCGCGATCCGCGAATCGCTTCTGCCAGTAGGGCTGCGACGCGATGAAGACTGGAATGCAGTTGATGAACGCGCAGCCCGCTTCCAGGATCTGTTCGACGTACCACTTGGTCGCCATTTCCGACCCCACGGGAAGATAGGAAACCACGACGTCAGTTTTCGTTTCCTTGAGGATGCCCACGATGTCGGCCGTGGGCCCGGGCGCCTTGATCACGACGTCCTGCAGATATTTTCCCAAACCGTCATGGGTCATTCCGCGATGCACCTTGACGTTCAGGTGCGGCACTTTGGAGAACTTGTAGGTATTGTTCGGCTCCGCAAAGATGGCTTCCGAGAGATCCTTCCCCACCTTGGTGACATTGACGTCGAAAGCGGCGGTGAATTCGATGTCCCGAACGTGATAGCCGCCGAGCGTGACGTGCATGAGCCCGGGGACTGATTCCGACGGGTCGGCATTTTTATAAAACTCGACTCCCTGGACGAGCGACGAGGCGCAATTGCCTACGCCGATCAGGGCGACCCGGATTTTCTTCGCACGACCGTTGTCGAGGCGGTCCGCGCGAATAGTGTTCATTGGCTCCACGGTCCGAAACCATGTCCCAACAATTCGCAGAATTCATTGGGGTGAATCCATGCCTTCGAGGCGCGGTGATCCGCCGGCGGTCAAGGGATTGAGAAGCGCGCGGAGCATGGCGGAAAGCTGCACGGAGGGGCTGGGCTCCTGGGAATCCCAGCGCTCATCAAACGGGAACGGATCATCAGCCCATTCGCTGAGTTGCATGGAACAGGTTTCCGCCAGCTGCCGAATTTGCCGAAGCGCGCTGGCGTAAGGCGCGATGCCGGGTCGATCGACGAGCATGGCGATCATGGACTGCACTTCGCCCAATGAGCCGCGGCCGGCGGAAACGATTGCCACGAGATCCTCCGCGCTGCTGCGTTCGAATGCTTCGGCAATGCAGTTCGAAGCGGAGATCACGGCGCGATCGAGGCGGTCGCGAAAGCCGGTGGACAGTGGAATTTCACTTTCACCGAGAAGGTCTTGAACTGCGTTGTAGAGCTGTTTGGTTTCCTGCCAGACTGGAAGTTCCTCGAAGCTTTGATAATCCCTCATACCCTTTTTCCCTTTCCCTTGTTTCCCTACCCAACCTCGCTTGATGTTACCGCCTGCACTCGCGCGAGGTGTTGCGAGCACGCGCTCTGTGTTACCAAAACCAGTTGGGGAAGCAATCGGAAAGTTTACGCGCGGGCTCGGAATCTGCGCGCGATAAACAGAGACGCTCCCATGGCGGCGAGTGCGCCTTTGGTCGCATGGCGGGAACCGGTTGAAAGCTGGTTCTACTACCGGCGGCGTATGGTTCGTTTTTGCGCCAGGTGCTAGAACACACTTATTCAATTCAACCACCTGACACCATGATCGCCCTGAAACAACTTATCGAAGCTCCGGAATCAGACGCTTCCACGCTCTACGAAACTCTTGCCTACGTTGATGGTTTCGATGCCGTCCAGAACTGCGATTACGCGTTTGTCGCCTACAAGGAAACGTGCCGCGATTCAGGAAATTGGCGCGTGCGCATTCGTTCGTCCCAAACCGCGGGTGCGGTGTTTGAGCCGGGCATTATCCAATCAACCGCACGTTCCATCGCCGCCCAGGGAAGACCGTGGTTTCTGTGGGGCTATAGCTTCGATCCAAGCCCAGGCGACCCCCGCAAGATCCAATTCCGCGTCCATGTCAGCGACGGCGAACCGGCCAAAATCGAAATGCTGGTCCAGTTGCGCAACTTCGACGGAACGGCCGACGGTCTGCGATCGGTGAAGTTCGCCTGGCCCAACTGAAGCCGCATGAACCGCTGGGCCACTTATTTACTGGGACCCGAAACCGTGCTGACGATCATCACGTTCGTCATCTTCACTGTGTGCGCACGGCATTCGTCTGGCGAAGGGAAGGATGTGGAGCTATTGGAGAAAATCCTGATGGGCCTGGCGTTCTGGGTTGTGCCACTGGTGTTTGCTACGGTCTCTGTTCCCGGCGCGCGAAACTGGTGGTGGCTCGGCCGCGCAATTGGTCTCACATCGATCATGCTGCTGGTGATCGCCTGCCGGCTGATCAGCGGATTCGGAACCGGCGCAAAAGGACAAGACGCCGCGTTCATCCTGGTGATGATTCTCGGGATCGTCATGATTTCACTTTGCGCAGCGGTGAGCGGCGGATGGATTCTGTTTGATTTGCGCCCCGGATTCGCAAATTGGTTTCGGAATCATCGCTTTGTGGGCTCGCTGCTCGTGGCCGCGGGTGCGATCCCGATCGCGATAGCGCTGGGTCTTGTTCAAATCGCAGGCGTCACACTGGTGGCAAGCGTCTGGAGCAGCTTCAAACGTTGACCTATGCAGTTATTCCGTTCGCACCCGGTCCTGCTCGTCTGGCTGATCATCCTCACACTGGCCGGATTGCTTTGCGCAATCATCGGAATTGCGATGAGCCGTTCCGGCATGTCCCTCCGGCCCCTGTATTGGTTTGCGGGATTCTTCATGATTATCGGCGTGCCGCAGGTCATCGGCATTCTCATCCTTGCCAGGATCACTCTCAAAACAGAAGCGCCACGAGCCCGAGCGCTGGAACAACTCGCGACCAGCGCGGATCCCGTGACACGGTCCCCTGCCGCACAACTGCTGTTCGGATCCGATGCAGACGCCGACCTGGTTCGCGACGCAAGATCGCTTTTCGGCGAGGCGACTGCGAAATCAAAACGTGCGCAGTTTGCGGTGTTGCCTGGCGGAGAGACGGTTTTAATCGCGCAGTTCAATGGCGCTTCAAAGGCATCCAATGCGTGGTTTCATTACCTGCGGGATACTGGATTGAACCAGCTTGGCGGCAGAGGCGATTCGCAACGTGGGTACGCTGTGACGCGGCCGCAAGGCGATCGGGCCTACGTCGTCCAGTTGAACAGCCTCCTCGGCGTTTGGACGGGCAGCGACGACGCAGCCATTCGCCGTCGCATGGCAGCGGCCGGATTCAAAACGCCTGCGCGCGCGCCGTTGGAATCTGCAACCCTCCCACCGCAAAACGGCAGACGGGGCATTCGAACCAATCAAATGTTTGGTAAACTTGCGATCGCGAGCGGCTGCGCAGTTTATGTCCTCATCGTTGCTGGGTATTTCTTCAAAGGCAGTGCGTGGGCAAGCGGCGCCGAACCACGACCCGGCGTCGCTCCATTGAACATCGCGGAACTCGCCGAAAACCTGGAAGCCCTCAATGCATCGGAGGCGCCGTATGAAATCGTGCGCGGATCCAAACCCAACGAGTGGTTTGCCACGTGGCGATTTGCGGATGCACGCTGGATCGACCTCGCACGCGCGCGCGGCATCCGGCGTGTGTTTCGGATCCAGCTAACCCTGAACGAAACCGCGCGTCTCGTGCGCGCAACTGATTACAGCGCGCGCCATGACTGGTCGGCTGGAAGCGGCGGCGCTGACATCCGATGGAAAGCATCGATGGGAATCCTCTTCTTTCAGGCCGAGCGCGCGAACGTCGCTGGCGTGCAACTGGACGACGCTGGCAAACCGACAGGCGGCATTTCTTACGCGTATCAGTTTAATGCGGGTGAATTGAAGGAGCCGCTGAAGGCGATTGTTACAAGCGCTGGATGGCGATGGCGTCCAGTCGCGTGGCAGGGCCCAAAAGCGCTTCGCTGGCTGACGGAATAAATCGATAACAACGCCCGAGCTCAATACACATATGGAGAATCCGAACCCGACACAGTGGTGGAAGGAGGCATGCGACCTAGAAATGAACGGGCAAATAAGGGAGGCGGAGGAGGCGATCCGCAACGGCTGCCAGCACATGGCATATGCGATGGCGACCGCCGACCTTTATCGCCGGCGCATGTTGCGGCTGAAATCCGAAGGCGATGTCGCGGGCGCGGAGGAGGCATTTCAAAACGCGAGTCGATGGTCGGCGTCCTACGCGAGCATGGCAACGAGCGGCGGCGAAGGTGCGGCCCTTTCGCTTCAGCGGGACAAGTTTCAAGCGCGGCTGACGCGAGAGTTCCGGCTGTAATCAAAAGCTGGCACGCCCGGCGAACTTTGTACGGATGGGGGACAGAAAAACGGATTTACGCGCATTACGCTAATGTTCGCGAAGTACAAAGGACATTACCGTAATTCTCGTAAACCCGTGTTGCCCCTTCCCGTCTTGGTTGCGGCTCTGCCGCGCTGTGTCTGGAGGGCTCAATCCACTTTTTTCAGGTTCAAGTCCGTGACGGCGCCAAGCGAGGCGGAGGTCACGGTGGCGGCATATTTCGCCAGCACACCTCGCTCATAACGCGGACGCGGCGCTTTCCACGCGGCCCGACGCTGCTTCAGTTCGGCAGCATCAACCTCCAGATTGATTGATCCGTCTTGAGCATCAATCGTAATGACGTCGCCATTCTTCACGAGCGCAAGAGGTCCACCCACGTAGGCTTCGGGAGTGATGTGCCCGACAACAAAACCATGGCTGCCGCCCGAGAAACGGCCGTCCGTGATGAGCGCCACATCTCTCCCCAACCCTTCACCCATGATGGCGGAAGTCGGTGCAAGCATCTCCCGCATGCCCGGTCCGCCGCGAGGTCCTTCGTAACGAATCACAACGACATCTCCCTTACGGATCGCGCCCGCAAGAATCTTTGCCATGGCTTCCTCCTCCGAATTAAACACACGGGCCTTGCCGCTGAATCGCAGTCCTTCATGTCCCGTCAGCTTCGCCACCGCACCTTCCGGCGCGAGGTTTCCGTAAAGAATCACAAGGTGGCTTTCCTTCTTCAGGGGCTCTGTTATCGGCGCGATGATCTTCTGCCCGGCAGGATACGGGCGCACGGCCGCCAGCGTTTCAGCCATTGTCTGGCCTGTCACGGTGAGGCATTCGCCATGCAGCAAACCTGCGTCGAGCAAGGTTTTCATGAGCGGCCGAATCCCGCCGATGGCAACCAACTCCGACATCAGGTGCCTCCCGCTCGGTTTCAAATCGGCGAGCACGGGGACTCTCTTGCCAATGCGCGTGAAATCGTCCAGTGAAAGTTTCACGTTTGCCGCGTGTGCCATGGCGAGCAGGTGCAGCACGGCGTTGGTGGAACCACCCAGGGCAATGACCACGGTGATCGCGTTCTCAAACGCGCGGCGTGTCATGATGTCGAGCGGACGCAATCCCTGCTGCAACATTTGAAGAACAGTCGCACCCGCGCGCCGGCAATCCTCCTTCTTCGCGGCGGAAGTCGCGTTCTGAGCTGAACTGTTCGGCAAACTCATTCCGAGCGCCTCGATCGCGCTCGCCATCGTGTTGGCGGTGTACATGCCGCCGCACGATCCAGGCCCAGGAACCGCGCAGGACTCCACTGCGTGCAATTGCTTGTCTGTGATCCGTTGCTTTGCGTGGGCTCCGACGGATTCGAACACGGAAACAATATCGAGCTTGGTCTTGTCTCCCGTGATGCATCCCGGCAGCGTGGTTCCGCCGTAAACGAACACGGCAGGGCGATTTAACCTCGCGATCGCCATCAGCGCTCCCGGCATGTTTTTATCGCATCCTCCAATCGCGACCAATCCGTCCATCCCCTGGCAGCCGACGACCGTTTCAATGGAATCCGCAATCACCTCGCGCGAGACAAGAGAATACTTCATTCCTTCGGTTCCCATCGAGATGCCGTCAGAAATCGTGATTGTTCCGAAAATGATCGCCTTGCCGCCTGCCGCGTTGGCGCCCTCCTCGCTTTCGCGGGCAAGCTGATCGAGATGCATGTTGCAGGGGGTGACCATGCTCCACGCGGACGCGACGCCGATTACGGGCTTCGAAAAATCTTCGGACTGAAAGCCGACGGGATAAAGCATTGCGCGGCTTGGCGCGCGCTCGGGGCCATCCAGCACTTGTGACGAGTAATGCCGGGGCGACATCGGCTTGCCAGCGGGTCCGGTCGATTTTCGTGTTTTCATTTGTCCTATAGAATCTGTTGTGCGAAGGTGTCGCCGCCTAAGGCTTCCGTTCAGCTCTGCTGAAATTCCCGCGAAGCCGCGCAGGGGGCCGGGAGGCCCCCTTCCTTTTTTATCCGCCGATGCAACTCATCGAGCGTGATGCGGGCACAAAGTCGGGCTCGCCAATCCGATGCCGCGCTTCCTTCTGCCAGACGATCTCGGTTAACGCAGTGCTGATTTCGGCATCCGTCGCGCCGCCGCGCAATTTTCCGCGCAAGTCGTGTTCCGTCACGCTGAAGAGGCACGTGCGGATTTTGCCGTCGGCGGTGAGCCGAATGCGGTTGCAATGACCGCAGAACGGTTCACTGACAGGAGCGATGATTCCAATTTCTCCCCGGCCATCAGCGAACTTCCAGACGCGCGAAGTGGAAGCCGGGTTGCTCGATGGAACCGGATGCAGCGCAAAGGCGGACTGAACGCGTTCCAGAATCTCGCGCCCCGTCACCACCATGTCACGCAGCCAGGCGCGCGCGGAATCAAGCGGCATGAATTCGATGAAGCGCATGCTGATGTCCCGCTCGCGCGCAAAGTTCGCAAGCGCCGGCAATTCGTGATCGTTGATTCCCCGGATGACGACGGCGTTGACTTTGACGGGTGTGAAACCGAGGTCCTGCGCCAGTTGAATTCCATCAAGTACCTGTTGCAAGCCATCGCGCCCTGTCATCTTCCGGAAATTTTCCGCGTCGAGGGAATCGAGGCTGAAGCTGATCCGATGCAATCCGGCATCGCGGAGCGCGCGCGCCTTTTGCTGGAACAGAAAACCGTTCGTGGTCATTGCGAGATCTTCAATGCCCTCGATGCGTGCGATGCGGGAGACGAGAAGTTCCACGTCGTGCCGCAGAAGAGGTTCGCCCCCGGTCAAGCGAACCTTGCGAACACCGCGGTTCACGGCGATGCGCACCAGCCGTTCGATTTCCTCAAAGCTGAGGAGGCTTGTGCGGGGGACCCATTGTTGCGTGATGGGCGCGGAGTTCGGCATGTTGGCCCAGCGCCCGCGATAAAAATTCTGCGCCGCCTCCGTTTCGGGCAGGCAATAAAGACAGCGGAAGTTACACCGGTCGGTAATGCTCACCCGCAGGTCGCGCAGGACGCGGCCATGCGAATCGATGAGGACCGGCGCGTCGGTCATTTGGTTGCCTGGGGAAGAGCGGCAGGCGCGTTGGTGGCCGGAGGAATCACGCGCACTGAACCGTCAGAGCCGACTTCAACGTTGAGATCATAGTTCGGCTTTTGACGTTGCGCAGGCTCCTGAACGGACCGCGCAGCCATGTTCATCAGCTTCTCTGCACCCTTCTGGGAATCCGAGGTGAAGAGCCCGCGGCGGATCCAGTCGAGGCGTCGGGCGATATTCAACTCTTCCTTGAGTTTCGCGACTTGCGCGCGCAGCACGACGATGTCGTTAAACTGCCGCTCGAGTTCAGCCTTCTCTGCCATCAGGCGCTGCAACTCCTTCTGCAGGAACGCGCGATCGCCATCGGAAGCCAGCAGCTTCCGTTCGGTGTCCTGGATCTGCACGGTGAGATTCGTGATTGAGGCGCTGAGGTCGAGTGCGCGCTGGTCGAGAGCCTGGTTCTGAGATTCGAGTTCCGAAATGCGCGCGTCTCGTTGCGCCACTTCGCGGGCCATCTCTTCGCGCGTTGACTTCAGCGCTGCGGCGGTTTTGTCGAGGCTGGAAGCAGTTTCGGTATAAAGGTTTGTCAAGGTATTCAGGGCCTGTTTCTGGCGCGAACGATCGCCTTCCAGTTCGCCGTTCACCTGCACCTGTTTTTCGAGATCAGCCCGTGTGTTCACGAGCTGGTTGGAAAGCGTATTGATGCGACCGACGTTGGAAACATGTTGTTCTGTCGCAGACTTTTGCGTCCAGATCCAGCCGATACCGAGACACACACAGATCAGGATCAATACGACAAATCCCATTCGATTTTTCATAGCGATGACAAGAATGTAGGCGTAGAACACCTTTGGCAAGCGCCTGCTTGAATTAAAGCCCACGGACTCTAGATTAGCAGCATGAAGTTACCCCGCGAAACAGCTGTCATGACTCTGCCGAACGTAACGCTGTTTCCGCAGTCGCTGCTTCCGTTGTACATCTTCGAACCCCGTTATCGCCAGATGCTTGCCGACGCGCTGAACACCAGCCGCCTGTTTGCTGTCGCAATGCAAAAGCCGAATCACTCGCGTGAAGTTCCGCTGCCGGTCGCGGGGCTCGGGCTCGTGCGGGTAGCCGTCGGGCACAAGGATGGGACATCGCACCTGATTCTGCAGGGCGTGGCGCGGGTGGAATTGCAACAGGCGGTGAAATACAAGCCGTTCCGCATTCACAAAATCAAACCGCTGCAAACACCCCCATGCGACAGCGTCGCAACGGATGCCCTGCTTGAGAAGGTTCGAGAATTATTGCACGAGCGAATCAGGCTGGGTCTGCCATTTACTTTTCCCGTCATGCCATCGATCGATGCCGCGGAAACTTCTCCCGCGCTGTCCGCAAAGGAAATCCTGGGTTACCTGGTTTCAATCAACGAGCCGGAACAAGCCGTTGACCTGGTCTCGTGCGCTGTCCTGCCAAGCGCAACCGAACGGCAGCGGATTCTGGAAACCATAGACGTGGAATCGCGACTGCGCGTTTTGATACAGTTTCTGCTGGCCGAGATCAAAAAGCGTCAGAAGAAGTAGACGTTCACGCGGCGGCAGGTTTCCCGCCGTCCCGATTATTTCCAGGTTCGGATTTCGTCCCACAGCGGCTGCAGGTCCGGATCGGCTAACGCCATCTCCCGAATTTGTTCCAGGTCTCCGATGATGAAGGCACGATGCAAGTAAGCTCGCGCATCGTCGAGCAGGTTCATCTGGCAGGCGTAACAGGCGAGGTTGTAGGGAATTGTGGCCTCCTTGGGAAAGCGGTTGCAGGCCGGCAACAAGGCTTCCCAGGCCATTTCCAATCCGCCATTGCTCGCGCGGCGCAACGCGTACGCCATGTGCAGCCAGCCTGACGCCCGGCTTGGAGCCATCTTGAGCAGCGAACGCGCGATTTCCAGGGCGGGATCCCATCGTTGCTGGCGCGCAAGAATTGTCCATCGCACCTCCAGGACGTCGGGATGACACTGGCGGACAGCCGAGACGCGATTCAGATCCTTCTCGGCTTCCTCAAGGTTGCCCAGTTCCGCCCATCCGACGGCGGCGGACAGGTGGTGTATGTCGGGCGCTTCCAGCGGCTGCATGGCACTCATGTTGTACAATCCGTTCCAATGAGCAACAGCAGTGCCATTCTTAAGGGCGCCTCGCTGTGGGGTGAATGCATCAAGTGACGTGAAATGGAGGCATTTCCGTGTCGAAAAGACGCTGCGATGGCGTGATTCCCACGCTCAGGCGGGTCAAAGTTGTTAACGTGTCGGGCTGCGCTCCCAACTTGGTATTCTTGGGGAAAGTGCCCACTAATCCGGCTTCGCCACCGGATGTAGGATGGCACATGGCAGCAATGTTGAAGAACACCTGGGGCCTGTTCAAAACCGCAGGGGCGAACTGGCTGGAGGATAAAGCGCCACGCCTTGGCGCCGCGGTTTCCTATTATACCATTTTCGCAATCCCGCCGCTGTTCGTCATTGTCCTTTTTCTCGTCAGCCTCGTCGTGGATCAATCCAAAGTTCAAACGCTGCTCTTTTCGGAAATTGGCGGGTTGATTGGCGATAAAAGCTCGGAAGCCCTGCAGGGCGCCATGGCCGCGCAATCGCAGCACAACAAGGGTCTGATCGCGAGCGTCATCGCCATTGGAACGCTCGTTGTCACCGCCACGGGGTTGTTCATCGAACTCCAGGACGCCTTGAACACCATATGGGGCGTAAAGGAAAAACCGGGGCAGGGCATCATGGGCTTCGTCAAGAACCGCCTGCTGTCGTTTACGATGGTTATCGGCATCGGGTTTCTCCTGCTGGTGTCGCTGGTTGTCAGCACCGCGCTGAGCGCGCTGAACAAATACGTCAGCGCACTCGTTCCCGGTCTGGATGTTCTCTGGACCATCACCAACGTGGTGGTTTCGTTTGCCGTCATCACGCTGCTCTTCGCGATGATTTTCAAGGTGCTGCCTGATGTGAAGATCCGATGGCGTGACGTTTGGGTGGGTGCGGTGACCACAGCCGCATTGTTCACGATCGGAAAGTTCGCGCTTGGAATGTACATCGGAAAGAGCTCTGCGGTATCGGCCTACGGCGCCGCGGGATCGCTCGTGCTGGTCCTGTTGTGGGTTTATTACTCGGCGCAAATCCTTTTCTTCGGAGCGGAGGTGACCGAAGTGTATGCGAACCGATACGGCAGCCACCTTGAGCCCGCCAGCAATGCGCAATGGATTCATTCCGAAGCCCAACAGAAATCCAAGCCCGCGCCCTCCGGAAAACCCCGGCGTTCTCGTCGCGCGGAACTGGACGGAGTCCCCACTGCAGACCGCCGTCAGCGGTTGATGTCGGACCTGCGCAACGAAGTGGAATCGCTGCGCGACCTTGTGGAACGTTAATCCGCGCGATTCCGTTTTCCAACGCGCGCGGCCTCTCTTAATCTGCGTTCATGCGCATTACAGGCGGAAAAGCAGCCCGCACCATTTTAAAGGTTCCCAAGGGGCTCGACGTTCGCCCGACGCCCGACCTCGTCAAGCAGGCCATTTTCAACAGCCTCGGGGAACGTGTTGCGGGAGCTCGCGTGCTGGAACTTTTTGCAGGGACGGGAGCGCTCAGCCTCGAAACGCTGAGCCGTGGCGCGGTTTCAGTTCTCTGCGTGGAAAAATCGGCGCGGCACGCGGATGTGTTGCGCCAGAACGCGGTGGCTGCCGGTTTCGAGGGAAGCAATGTCGAGGTGCGCGTGCAGGATGTCTTCCCCGTGATCAACCACCTGGCGGAAAGCAGCCGGCAGTTTGATCTCATCCTCGCTGATCCGCCCTATGGGGAAAAGAACGTTGGGCGCCGCTCGACTTCGTTTGCGCAAAAACTCCTCGATCATCCGCTGCTGCCGCGGCTTCTGGCGCCGGGCGGATTGTTTGTGCTGGGGCACACCAAGCGCGACACGCTGAGCTTTCCCGAAGTATGGCAGGAACGCAAAACGCTGAAGCACGGCGACACCATGATGCGATTCCTGTTCGTCGAATTGGATTGAAAACCAACACGCGCTTCCGCTGAAATGGCGCGGCGCCACGCGTCTGCCGCGCCGAATCATATGCCAACAAAAGCCGAGATCATCTCACGCCTCAAGAACCCTGGAATCATCGCAGTCGTTCGCGCCCAGAAAGCCGAGCAGGTCCTGCCGCTTTCCGAAGCGCTGCTGGCGGGCGGAGTCATTGCCATTGAAATTACGATGACGACGCCGAACGCGATCGAGGCAATCCGGGAGGCGAGCCGCAAGCTGGGCGATCGCGCGCTGATTGGCGTGGGAACCGTGCTGGATGGCGACACCTGCCGCGCCGCGATTGATGCGGGCGCGCAGTTTGTGGTTAGCCCGATTGGCCGGCGCGAACTCGTTCCCATTGCTGCGGCCGCGGGAAAACCGATCATGCTGGGCGCCTACACGCCAACTGAAGCGCAGCTTGCGCATGAGGCGGGCTCGGATTTCATCAAGATTTTTCCAGCCGACACCTTTGGACCCAATTACATTAAGGCCCTCAAAGCTCCCCTGCCCCATTTGAACATCGTCCCGACTGGCGGCGTGGATGCGGGGAACGTTGCCGATTGGTTCAAGGCGGGCGTGGCTGCTGTGGGCGCGGGCTCGTCGCTCGTTTCGGCGAAGATTCTTTCTGACGCCGCATGGCCGGAGCTCACGCGCCGCGCTGAGGAATTTGTGAAGGCGGCGATGCAGGGCCGGACGAAAACGGCTTGATTCGAAAGGCGCGCGGCGTTCACACCGCTTCACGGTTCGCAAGCGCAACACGCCAGCAAATGCCCAGATGCTTACTACTGCAGGCTCATTCTCAAATCCCTCTCTTCCGCTCGGAGCGGAGGAGAGGGCTGGGGAGAGGAGGAGCGTTTAAACCTGAAAAGACATCACGCTGTAGAATGGATCAGAGCACCCTCTCCCCCGGCCCCTCTCCCGCTCCTGCGTCGCAGGCGAGGGGGGAATGTGTAGCCTGAACGAGCCCAGATGCTTACTACTGCAGGCTCATTCCAACTCCCTCTCTTCCGCTCGGAGCGGAGGAGAGGGCTGGGGAGAGGAGGAGCGTTTAAACCTGAAAATGACATCACGCTGTAGAATGGATCAGAGCACCCTCTCCCCCGGCCCCTCTCCCGCTCCTGCGTCGCAGGCGAGGGGGGAATGTGTAGCCTGAACGAGCCCAGATGCTTACTACTGCGCCCAACACAACCTCTCGTGCCCAAGCGTCCTGAAGGCACGCGCTCCGTTCAACGGGCGCAGCGGGCTCGGGCGGAGTCCTTCCATTTTTATCTTGGGCTCCCGGCTGCTTGCCAGTTTACTTTGCGCCGACATGAAACAGAAAGCTTACGCCCGCGCCGGCGTGGACATCGATCTCGGCAATAAAGTCAAAGCCACCCTGCCTCAGTTGCTGGCTGCGACCCATCGTCGGGAGGTCATGGGCAAGGTGGGCGGGTTCGGCGGCCTGTTCGCTCTTGATGTTCGCAAATACCGCCAGCCGATTCTTGTTTCGTCCGTGGATGGCGTTGGGACGAAGCTCAAGCTGGCATTCGCCATGGACCGCCACGACACCATCGGCGCCGATCTCGTCAATCATTGCGTGAATGACATCGCAGTTCTCGGTGCCGAGCCATTGTTCTTTCTCGATTACCTCGGAACCGGAAAACTCGAACCGCACGTGTTCACGGATATCATCAAGGGCTTTGCGCGTGCCTGTTCCGAAAACAAGTGTGCGCTGATTGGCGGCGAAACCGCGCAGATGCCGGGCTTCTACCAACCTGGCGAGTATGACGTGAGCGGCACCATTGTTGGCGTGGTGGAGAAGTCCCGGATGTTGAACGGCCAGAAAACTGTGCGGCGCGGGGACGTTGTCATCGGCATTGCGTCGAGCGGATTGCACACGAACGGTTATTCGCTGGCCCGCAAGATCCTGTTCGAAGATCTGGGATTGAAAACCAGCAGCCGCGTGCCTGGATTGAAGAAGAGGCTCGGGGATGAACTGCTGAAGGTTCATGTCAGCTATGGCCCCCTGGTGCAGGCGCTTCTGAAGAAATTCAATTCAACGAGGAACTCGCATCTTCCCATCAAGGCATTCGCGCACATTACAGGCGGCGGGTTTGTGGACAATATTCCACGCGTGCTGCCGTCCCAATGCGATGTCGTCATTCGCAAGGGAAGCTGGGACATGCTGCCGATTTTTAAGTTCCTGGCGGAACGCGGCGGGGTGCCTGATGACGAATTGTATCAGGTTTTCAATATGGGAATTGGAATGGTTGCTGTCGTTGCCGCAGCGAAGGCCGAACACGTCTTGCAGTTCATTCGCGCAAGCCGCCACGAAGCCTGGCGCATCGGCGAAGTCGTCAAAGGCAGCGGCAAGGCGCGGGTCGAGTAACGTGGTTTCAAGGAAGATTCCTTTATGAAGTGGACGAAGACATTCATTCCGACTCTCAAGGAAACGCCCGCCGAGGCGGAGATCGTTTCCCACAAGCTGCTGCTGCGCGCGGGATTGATCCGCAAACTGACCGGCGGACTGTACACTTTCCTGCCGCTGGGACTGCGGGCGCTGCGCAAGGTTGAGCAGATTGTGCGCCAGGAAATGAACCGCGCGGGCGCGATTGAGGTGCTGATGCCGGCACTGCAACCGCCTGAAATCTGGCAGCAAACGGGCCGATATGAAACCGCGGCCGACGTTCTCTACAAGGTCCGGGACCGCGCGAAGAAGGAATGGGTGCTCAGCCCAACCGCGGAGGAAGTCATCACCACCCTTGCGGCCAGCGAACTCAATTCCTACCGCCAGATGCCCGTGAATTTCTACCAGATCAGCATCAAGTTCCGGGATGAAATCCGTCCGCGTTTCGGCCTCATGCGCGCGAAGGAATTTATCATGAAGGACGCCTACAGCTTTGATGTCAGCGATGACGCGGCGATGGGAAGTTATCGCAGGATGTATGACGCGTACGCGCGGATTTTCAAGCGCTGCGGCCTTAAGAGTTTCCCCGTGGAAGCCGACACTGGCGTCATTGGCGGCAACTATTCCCACGAGTTCATGGTGCCCGCCGACACGGGCGAAAACGACGTGGTGTTCTGCGAAGGCTGCGGCTATGCCGCGAACGTTGAGAAAGCGTCGAGCGGAGTTCCCCCGACCGCAGCTCGCGAAATCGGAGCGGCGATCGAGAAATTTCCAACGCCAGGTGTTGTGACCATCGAAGCGTTGTCGAAGGCTCCCTACAGCGTAGCCGCAAATCGGCAGATCAAAACGCTTGTTTACATCGCCGACAGCAAACCTGTGCTGGTGTTGATTCGCGGCGACGATCAGCTCAACGAAGCCAAACTCGCGGGCGTGCTTGGAACAACGATTTTCCGTCCCGCCGAAGCCGAGGAAATCTTTGCAGCGCTCGGCGCGCATCCAGGAAGCCTGGGTGCCATCGCGGTTTCGAAGCACAGCGTATTCGCCGATGAACGTCTGCGCGGCGCCAATGAAATGACCACAGGCGCGAACGAGGATGGCTTTCATTATCGCAACGTGTCTATGGAGCGCGACATTGCGGTGACCCGTTGGGCGGATTTGCGCACCGTAAAGGCAGGCGAGCCTTGTGCGAAATGCGGAAAGCCACTGAAGGTGCAGCGCGCAATCGAGGTCGGGCATGTGTTCAAGCTCGGCACGCAATACAGCGAAGCGCTGAACGCCCAGTTCCTTGCCGAGGACGGGCAAAGGCATCCCTGCGTCATGGGCTGCTATGGCATCGGAATCACGCGCACTTTGCAGGCTGTGATCGAGCAGAGCAATGACAAGGATGGCATCGTGTGGCCGATGAGCGTCGCACCCTACACGGTTTGCATCACGCCGCTCAGCGTCGCGCCCGACGGACCCGTGATGCAGCTTGCGGAAAAGATTTATGCCGAACTCGCGGCGCGCGGCGTGGACGTGCTCCTGGACGATCGCGACGAGCGTCCTGGATTCAAGTTCAAGGACGCTGACCTGGTGGGTTTTCCGATTCGCATTGCGATTGGCGAGAAATCCCTTGCGAAGGGGGAAATCGAGATCAAGCCGCGAAGCGGCGCGGTGACTTCGATCAAACCCGAGCAAGCTGTGGATCACGTTCTTGCACTGATGAACAGCGCACCCAACGCGTAAACTGCACGGGACGCACGCAAGGACGATGCGGGGCGCGCCGTTCATGAATCCATTGCTCGCAATCGGATCCATTGGATCGATTCGCCAGTGCGCGCGCCAAAGGGCAGGAATGCCGTGCTCCACAAATCTTCCTGCAGTCGAAAAGGGGGGAAGTCCCCATTTCTTAATCTGTCGGCGCTACTCAGACTCGCTGCCATGAACTCTCTAAAACAACTTGCAGCAGCACTTATCGCATTGATAGCTACCGGGCTTGCGGCGCAGGCGCAGCAGGAACGCTTTGAGATTGAATTGCGGGGAGCGTACTGGACCACGAACGACGCCGGAAATATGGTCCGCCAGATCGTCACGCACAACACGTACAAACGCGAATGCATCGTCGACCTTGGGATCACGAATCGCATCCGCACCATGCTCGTTTATCACGCCGGAGCGGATTTCAACGGCGACATCATCGAAGTGGTGCAGCGTGGCAATGACCAGGTGCTTTGCCAGAAGTTGCGTTTGTTGTTCCCAACGACACTCGCGAACAATAGCGGATCAGAAGTTCGGAAGCTTGTGCGTGTGTTCACGGTGGGCGGTAATGACCACGTCGGCGAAGGCCTGGTGACACGCAAGGTAACCCGCAACGGGCGTGTTCTGCTGGGCGGTGACATTACCTTTGAACTTCCGGCGGACGGCACCAACGGCGTGCGGCTCTGCCGCGTGCGATTCAACTCCGTCCGGCAGCTGCCAGCCACGGATTAGCCGCGGCCGATCAACTCGGTGGCTTCGGCCACCTGAAACAGAGTTCCACCCTGGTCCAGCCGGTTTCTCACCGCGCGGGCCAGGGTTGATCGCGTATAGGGCTTCTGCAGGAACAGCGCGGCATCGTGCTGGAACATTTCGGTGTCGAATTGATCCACACAATATCCGCTTGTGAAGAGGATTCTCAGATCCGGATTGGCCGCGGCCAGTTGTTCGGCAAGGTCCAATCCGCAAATACCATGCGGCATGATCATGTCGGTCAATAGGAGGTCGATCTTTCCTTCGAACTGGTTCCAGACTTCCAGCGCATCCAGGCCTGACGCCGCTTCGATGACCTTGTATCCGCAGTCCTGCAGGATCATGCGTCCAAGCGCGAGCACTGAGGGTTCATCTTCGACCAGCAGGATGGTTTCGCTTCCGCCTGTCGCTTCCGGGGCGGCCAGTGCGCGCCCTGCTTGAGCAGATGGCGCCTTGGAATCTGCGGGAAAATGCAACACGAACGTTGTTCCGTTGCCATAGTCGCTGGTGACTTCAATCCAGCCGCGGTGCTGCTTGACCACGCCGTAGACCGTGGCGAGGCCCAAGCCCGTTCCCTTTCCCGGCGGCTTGGTGGTGAAGAACGGCTCAAAGATGCGCGCCATCGTCTCAGGCTTCATGCCGTGACCGCTGTCGCTCACCGTCACCCGCACGAAATCCCCTTCATGGGCATCGGGATGCGTGGCGACATACTCCGATTCAATTTTTGCATTCGCGACTGAAATCCTGAGTGTTCCGCCCATCGCCATCGCGTCACGTGCATTGACCGCGAGGTTCATGATGACTTGTTCGAGCATGGCGGGATCCGCATGTACCATGAACAGCTTCTCCGGCGGTTCGAATTCGAGCGAGATGGATTCCCCGAGCAACCGTTTCAAGAGCTTCACCATCGCGGTGATGATCTCCCTGACATCAAGAAATCTCGGTTGAATGACGCTCTTGCGACTGAACATGAGCAGCTGGCGGGTGAGGCTCGCCGCCCGTTCGGCTGCAAACGAAACAGATTGGACGGAATCACGCAGTTCAGGCGCGAGAGCCGAACGCGTCATCAGGATTCCCGCATGGCCTTGGATCACGGTCAACATGTTATTGAAGTCGTGCGCCACCCCCGCGGCGAGCTGGCCGACCGATTCCATTTTCTGCGACTGCCGCAACTGCTCCTCAAGATTCAGGCGATCGGTGATGTTGCTGATGTAGCAATGCACCACACGGGTTCCGGGCAGCGGGTGGAGCGAAACCGAAAGGACATGGTTGTCGACGCGGAATTCGCGATTCAAGAGGGTGTCCCCCGTGGCGAGGCAGGATTTCACTTCGGCTTTCAGCTCGGCTGGAAGCAACGCGGCAGGTGCCTCTTTGCCGGCTGATTGCGCAAGTTGCAATGCTGCATCGTTGCTGTAAGTGATGGCTCCCTCGTGATCAAGTTCCAGGGCAGGATTGGGATTCAGGCGCGCGAAGTCAGCGACCTTGTGCAGCTCGACGGTGGACCGGGAATGTTCCATCGCAGCGGCCAGCACGTTGGCGGTTGCGAGCAGGAACTGGACTTCGTCATTGGTGAACTCGCGGCGAAACACTGTGTAGATGGCCAGCACACCATAAGTCTGGCCGCGGCTCGCAATGGCCACGGACGCCCCGCTCACCACGCGGTGTTCGCCCAGCATGGGATCGTTGCTGAATCGGAATTCACGGCGCACGTCCGAGATCACAACGGGTTCTCCTGATTCCAGCGTGAACCCTGCCTGGGAACGCGGGTCGCCATCGATCAATGCAATTCCGACAATTCCCTTTCTCCAGCCGGTGCCCGCGCGCAGGAGCATTGAATTGCCGTTCGGCAAACGTTCGAGAATTCGACAGAAGGGCACTTCCAGAGTCTGCGAAACCAGGTTCGCTGCCTGGGTCAAAAGAATGTTGATGTCTGAAGACGTCAGGGCGCATTGGCCGATGGCGGCGACAGCTGCCTGCTGCAGTGCACGATCGAGGGACCGCTGTGTTTCTTTTTCGAGCTCGCGGGTGCGCTGCTCGAGGGACGCCGCCATGCGATTGAATTCCTCCGCGAGCGCCGCGACTTCGTCGCACCGCGCGACGAGCGATGTGCGCGCCGACAAATCGCCGCTGCGCAACCGCTCCGCAGTGCCCATGAGCAGGCGCAGGTCGCGCAGCAGAAAATGATGAATGCCCCAGGCCGTCGCAATGGCGGCCAGAACGGCGGTGCTCCATGCCAGCCATGTTGTTCCCGTAATGGACAACGCCGCGAGCGGCGGAACAATTGCAACCAGGATTGTCCCGGCAAGGCGGAAGCGAAGACCCGATGGACCCATAGTCAATCTCGTAAACTGTTTACAACGCACGTGTACGGAGGCCATTGAGCGAGTTTGCTGCCATCGACCGCATTCAGGCTCCGCTTCGTTCAAGTGCCCGGCAGGCTGTGCGATGCATATCCATTTGCGGGAGCGCCACGCGGTGCACCGCGCGAATGTCTTCCGACGAGACACACAGGCCGGGAATTGGACGCTCCCAATTCCAGCGTGGATCTGAACAGCCGGCGGGCAGGCCTGAATTCAAAACGCGGCTCCGACGCGAGAAGGGCATCGCGTATTCAGCAGGAAAATTTCAAAAAATTTTCAAACGCTTGAAGCAGCCTTCGGGACACCCGTCTGATCTTGCGTATGAAAAAACTAATTCTGATTGCAGGTCTTCTCACCGCTGGGGTGGCGGTTAGTCAGGCTGGCGTTCACCTCAACATCGGAATCGGATTTCCGCCTCCGCCGCGCGTTATCGTGAGTCACCCGGCTCCTGTATACTGCCCGCCGCCCGTGGTGGTTGCTCCGCCGGCATGGACGCCCGTCGTCGTGGCGCCCCATTGGCACGGTGGCTATCACGGACGAGTGCACCACCGGCACGGCCACAGCCACGGGAAATACCGTTATAAGGAACACGGGGGCCACGGGCACGGGCACGGCCATGGCCGGTATGTTTATCGGGAACGCGGACGCTGGTAATTGGGCAGGTTCAACACAGCCGGGCAGTCATCCTGCCCGGCTTTTTTATTCAGGGAAGTTGACGACCCCGTGCTGTTCTCCCTCCTGGACGTGCGGGCGGGTTCCCCGGGCATAAGCTTTTGCGGCCTCAAAGAGATACTTCACGCTTTGGAATCCGCCGGTATCCCAGTACTCGCCTGATTCTGCCTCAGCGTGAATCAACACCAGCTCGGGATCCTGCACGCCCCCGGGAAACCAGGTGCGATACGATTCCTTCCATAGTTCCGCGGCTTTATTGCGATCGAAGATCAACCTGGCTGTTGCGTGCAGCACGAGGTAGCGGCTCATCTCATTCTGGCAAACAATCAAAACCCGCTGGTCATTTTCAATTTCATGCACCTTGGCGCTGTGGCGCCCCGTAAAGAACCACACGTCGCAATTCGATTCCACTCGCGCGAGCGCCATCGGCCGCGCGTTGAAAGGCATCCCGTCGCCCCGCGTCACGAGCAATGCGCTGTCAAACCCGGCCAAAAGTTCACGAAACTTATTCACGTCATTGTCCATAAATCCTCCGGTTACCCTCCACGCTCCGCCATGCCTCTCCCCCGGTCAATGGGTCACTTTCGGGGGACGCAGCGACTGAGCAGGATAATTGCTTTTGTCAATGGGCATATGCCGGTGGAAAGATGCGCTAACTGTGGTAGTCTGGTGCTCTTTGTATTTGGCAAAGAAGTTCATCGGCCATGACGGCAGGTGCGAAGCAAGAGTCACAAGCAGCGTAAGTATGATGTGTCGGTATCGCGGAATTTCATTGGCGTCGAGGAGTGCATTCCTGGCGTTTTGGTCACTCTTTATTTTCATCCAGGCCTCGCCCGAGGGCTGGGCAGCGCCGCGGGAATTCCGTCCAGGCGCCCTGTCGCAGGTGCGAGAACTCCCGCGCGGACGCCTGCAGGAAAGATTGAACCGTCTCCCGCCACAGGCCCGCGCGCGGGCGCTTGGCTGGCTGCGAAACTTTCATTTCACCGAGGCCGATGTGGATTCACTGCACGCGGATGCAGAAGGCGCCATCTATTACGTGGATCATTTTCCCGGCGCGGCGTCGACGGCACTGCAAGCCGCAGAACCGGTCACTTCGGAAGCAGCAGTTCCGGTATCGCCTTTTCCGCCGAACCTTCAGCTGCACAGCCGTCCCGGTGCGCCCAACGTGATCTATCTCAACTTTTCGGGCGAATCGATCAGCAATACCGCCTGGAACAGCTCCACAGGCCGTTCGGTGATTGAGGCCCTTCCGTTCAGCAGCGACAGCGATTACTCGACCTTCAGCGATTCGGAGCAGGCAGCGATTCGAAAAGTGTGGCAGCGCGTGTCGGAGGATTTTGCTCCATTCAACGTGGACGTGACGACCGAGCGTCCCCCCGCGTTCACCAGCCGCACTGCAATGGCATTGATTACGCGCAGCTCGGACGCGACGGGCGGGGCAAACCCCTCCGCCGGCGCGGGCGGCATTGCCTACGTGAACGTTTTTGCGTCCGGAAACTATAACACTTTCCGCCCCGCGTTTGTTTACCATGACAACCTCGGCCATTCAGAAGCGCACATTGCGGAAGCGGCCTCGCATGAAGTGGGTCATAACATGGGGCTCAGCCATGATGGCTTGACCAGCGGCGCGAGTTATTACGGCGGACACGGCAGCGGCGAAACATCGTGGGGACCGATCATGGGAACTGGCTATAACCGTAACGTCACCCAGTGGTCGAAGGGAGAATATTACCTGGCGAACAATACGCAGGACGATCTTGCGTTGCTCGCGAGCAAGTTGTCCTACATTCCCGACGATCACGGCAACGGCCTCGCCACCGCAAGCGCGCTGGAGATCGACGGTACAAACATTGCGTCGACCACGCCCGAGACGGATCCGACCAACATGCGCACGATCAACAAAGGCGTCCTGCACGGAAACGGCGATGTGGACGTGTTCTCCTTCACAACAGGCCCGGGTGAAATCACTTTGACAGTCAAACCGTGGGTGAATGCCTCGGGCATGCGCGGTGGGAACCTGGATGTATCAATTGAGTTGCGCGATGAATTCAATGAACTGGTTGCCACCAATAATCCCGATTCCCAAACCAGCGCGCGCATCGAAGCGGTTGTGCCGCAGGGCAAATATTTTGTGGTTGTGGGAAATGCCGGGATCGGGTCTCCCGTTACAGCCAGCCCTTCAGGTTACACATCGTACGGCAGCATCGGGCAATACTTCATCAGCGGATCGATCCAATCGCCAGATTTGGTGCCTGTGAATGTGCAGATCACAGCAACGCCGAACAATCCCGAGTGGGGAAGCGTGACGCCCGCGACTGCGACGGCGGTCGTTGGCACGACGGTGCAACTTGCGGCGATCCCCGCCCCGTTTTATGAATTCGTCGGCTGGACCAACGGTGCGGTGGGCACCGAGAATCCACTCACGCTTGTCGTAACCGACAGCACCGCCGTCCAGGCGGTCTTCCACGAACGCCTCACGACCAACTCACCCACCCCCGTGTGGTGGCTTGCGGAACATGGATTCAATCAACCTGAGGCAGCTGTCGATGACATCGGCGCAAACGGGATCGCCGTCTGGAAATCGTATGTAGCCGGGCTCGATCCAACTGATCCAACAGACCAACTGCGGGTCACGATCGATCGGTTTCCCGGCATTGATGTGGTGCATTGGAATCCAAGGTTGGGCCGCACCTACAACGTGTTGAGCAGCGAATCCATTGATGGACCCTATTCGTTCCTGCCGAACGGGAGAAATGTGCCGGCATCAGCCACCAGCATGACCAACACCGCTGGAATTGGCAGTTCACGATTCTATCGCGTCGAAGTGAAGCTGCCCTGAAATCGTAGCAGAAACGGGGCATGCAGCTTGTCGCGCCGAGACGCCGCCGTGCCCCGTCGCAACCGTTATCGGACCTTCAATGGCAACTGGGTCAGTTGCGCATGCAACGCTGAAAGGACATCGCCCGTGCGCTGCGCTCGAACGTCGTTTCCAAAACGGAACGTCGCGCCAGGATCAAATCCCCGCACGACGAGGCAGTAGTCGGGATTCACCATCACGCCCAGCAGTTCCCCGGTTTTGCTGAACACAAGGTCACCGCGTGAAGGATTGAATTTGCCGAACAAGCCGCGAACGAAACTGTTATCGAGCCGGACGTAATCAGGAGTGGTCAGGTCAATCTGAAAGCGGCACTCGCCGTAGTAACCCTCCTCGGCGCCGACCAGCACGGCATCCTGGAACTTGTAAGGCTTGGGCGACATCACGAATGGCCTGCTGCCAAGCGTGCGAACCTCCGCCTGCGACAGCGGAATCCACACAATGCGCGGGTCGCGAAAGTTGAAAGACAACGAACGGATCGGGACCTGCGCGCCCTTTCGGCTCAGCACACCCGTGAGCGATTCCCACTGCGTTCCCGGACTGACAATGTTGATGGGCGTGTCCTGCACGTGGCATAGAGCGTAGGAGTTGGTTCCATCGGTCACCAGGATTGTGGTGGTCGCCCGATTGCGGACGGCTTCAGTTCCAAGCATGCCGGGACGGGAGGCGCTGATCCGCGCCTCGACACGGTTTGTCGCAAACTGATTGAAGATGGTATTCGGCGCCAGCGGCCGGTTCTCACGAATCTCCTGCACGAGTTCAGTGGATTTGTTGGCGAGGACCTTGACACCTTCTGCAAGACGGGCTCGCTCCTCGCGTTCCACCTTCACCTGCTCCTGCATTGCAGCAGCTTGTTCGGCGGCATGCCGGCGTTCCACCTCGGCAACTTGCAGGCGGGTGGCAAGCTGTTGCCGTTCGTTCAGCACCATTTGATTGCTGCGGGCCAGTTCCGCCAGCGCGCGCTGCAAGGCCGCTGCCTGCTCAGCCTGCCGCCGTGCTTCGGCTTCGGTCTGCGACAAGCGTTCGCGCGTCTGCGAAACCTCCCCTGACGTGCTGCGCAATTCCTGGTTCAACTTCTGGATATTGGTCTGGGCTGCGGAAAACTGCTGCTCGAGTGCGAGCTGCTGTTGAGCCAGATGTTCCGCCTGCTGCTGGCGCACCTGCAACTGTTGCTGCAATTCCGTGGCCTGCTGCTCGCGCGATTGCAACCGCTGCTGCAAGGCGCGCGCCTGCGATTCCCGATCGGCCGCCGTGCTGCGAACGCGTTCCAGTTCGCCCAGCAACTGCTCGCGGCTCCGACGCTCCTCATCCAGCGCCAGCTGCATCATCGCCGCGAGATCGCCGCGTCCGCTTGCTTCCACGCGATTGGTTGCCGTCTCCGTCCGGGCTGTTGCCTGCGCGCCTTCCTCGGCAACCTTGTTGATATCGACGCTTGAAAACGCCAGCAGGCTGATCAGCAGGAAATCGCAAATGACGATGAGGATGCTGCGGTTCATAGCGACGTCGCGAAAGGATTGGCGGGCTGCTGCTGTTGCAGCGCGCTCTCCGCCTCAAGCAGCAGCTTGCGGCGGGTCGGCCGAAGATGAACGACCTTGAACAACACAACAAACAGGATGCCGAAAG
>DASPIL010000055.1 GCA_035629175.1 Verrucomicrobiia bacterium
CTTTGGTTTCATCGCCGAGCGCCTGAAATGAATCCGCCAGTACGCAGGCTTCAGCCTTATTCTTTGAGGTTTCCATGCCACCGAGCCTATGCAGCACCCTCGGACATCCGCGGTCCAAGCGTTTGCTAAATATATAAGCCCGTCACCTGTTGTCCCCAGCACTGGGGACATGCATGCAATTGAGAAGCTGATACCGTTTCTTCGTCGGCGTTAAGTTCTCATTGCGCCGTGTGTAAAGCCGGACCTGTTGTCCGGCTTTTGTTTTGTACCCATTCGTCTATTTCGGCAAGGAAGCGCCTCCCACCGTTCGATCGGCGGGCTGATCGAGCGAGGAACATCCACCTTTACAACATTTGGGTGCTTTGCCACGCTCCCGCCATGTTGAAAAAATGCCTGGCTTTTTTGGTTTCGCCACTGCTGCTGGCGGGGTGCACGTCCACCCATTTCACCAATCTCACGCCATCGCAGCAGGTCCGGAATCCAAACAACCTCTATCCCGTTGAAGTGTCGTTGATCACCCGCCAGCAAACGCTTCGGTGGGACAGCATCAAACCGTACATCGTGGTGAACAATGAGTTCATTCCCATGCGTCCAACCCCCTTGATGACAAATCGCTGGGAGGGCCTTGTGCCTGCAGCGCCCGGGGCGGAATCGGTAACGTATCAGTACAAGTTCGATTACCTGAACAACGCGGTGGGCGGCCCCGTGCCGAACAGCGCTTTCTCACGCGAATACACTTTCAAGCTGCTGGAACCGTAATCGCGCCGATTTCCTGGCCGGCCGGGAACCCCGGCCGGCTATTTCTTTTTCAAGAGGTCACGCAGCCCGCCAGTAACGTTGGTCAGCGATCCGGTTGCCCCTTTCCCGAGCTCTTTTCCCATCTCCACAGCCGAAGTACCCAGCTGCGACATCGCCTTTTCGGCCTCCTGAACAGCTGTCTTTTCGATTTCCTTCAATAGACGCCGGACCAATTCCGTGGCCGTGATACCATCAGGCCCCGTTCCCAGCCCCGTCAATTGGATGTTCGGAAGGGTGACAGGGAGCGACTTGCCGCCCATGCCGGTGATGCTGACATTCAGACGGGCTCCCCGAATCGTAAACTCGTCCACCTGCAACTTCTGGTTCGGCCCTTCGTCCGGCTCCGCAGCGGCATTCGTGTCGCTGCCCCCTGTGCTTTCCTCCAGGTTCGCCAGAATCTTGCTCAAGTTGTTCCCTCCGAACCCGCCTTCGAATGTGATCTGCGGTTCGATCAACTCGATTTTGCGAACGATGATCTTGTCGCCAAAAACGGAAGTCGGTTTCAACGCGAGGGTGGCGCTGCCCACCGAGATGGCATTGGGCGTCTTGAATCCCTCGGGATTCCCAACAATCAATCCTTCCATTGTTCCCGATCCTGACAGGGTCGAAATGCTTACCTTTTCGAGAGTGACTGGAACCTTTGTCATCTGGGGCCCGAATGTTTCGACACCGCGTTTAACGGCGCCATCCAGGAAGAAACTAATGCCGATGACGATCGCCACGATGAAGACAGCGACACCGATGGAAAGCCACACCAGGATTTTTTTCATGCGGGCATTCAACGCCCCAGTAACGCTTTCCGCCAGCCTTTTCGCGCCTCGAAAGCCTTCGGTCACAAACCTCGAAGATCCCCGAAACGAACGCATCTTTGGAAGTTCGCCGCCTGGCGCAGTCCATACTTGTCGCTCCGGCATTCCTTCGTCATGTTCTCTGCGATGTCCGATCGCATGGTTTCCGATGTCCTGACCAAGCCCGATGCCGCGTTGGAAATGACGCTGCGGCCGTCGTTGTTTTCTGATTTCACGGGCCAGGCAAAGGTGAAGGAACGTCTCGAGATCACTGTCGCCGCGGCAAAGCAACGCGGTGAAGCGCTCGATCACATCCTGCTTTCCGGCCCGCCCGGGCTTGGCAAAACCACGCTTGCCAACATTCTCGCGAAGGCGATGGGTTCCAGTCTCAAATCGACAAGTGGTCCAACCATTGAGAAGGCTGCGGATCTTGCCGGGTTGCTGACGAATCTCGATGAAGGCGATGTGTTGTTCATCGATGAAATTCATCGGCTGCAGAAAACCATTGAGGAGTACCTCTATCCCGCAATGGAGGATTACAAGCTCGATATCATCATCGACCAGGGACCGAACGCCCGCAGCGTCCGACTAAACCTGCCGAGGTTCACCTTGATTGGCGCCACAACACGCAGCGGCCTGCTCACGGCGCCCCTGCTCACCCGTTTCCCAATTCGCGAGCGGCTCGATTATTATGACGCGACGCAACTGACCTCAATTGTGGTTCGAGCGGCGCGGCTTTTGAACATCGGGGTGGAGGACGAAGGAGCCCACGAAATTGCGCGGCGCAGCCGCGGCACCCCCCGCATCGCGAACAACCTCCTGCGCCGCGTCCGGGATTACGCGCAGATCAAGGGCGACGGACGAATTACAAAATCGCTGGCAGATCGCGCGCTGGCGATGCTGGAGATTGACGAGAACGGCCTCGACGAGATGGATAAACGCATTCTCGAAACCATGATCGTGAAGTTCGGTGGGGGGCCAGTCGGAGTGAATTCCCTCGCGGTCGCCGTCGGTGAGGAACCCGACACGCTGGAGGAGGTTTACGAGCCCTACCTGATCATGGAAGGCTATCTGAATCGAACTTCCCAGGGACGCGTGGCAACCGAATTGAGCTACAAGAAACTGGGTCTGAAGCCTGCAGGCAATAACCAGCCGCGACTCCTCTAACCGCGCACACGGTTGATCGCTCCGGCCTTTTGCATTTTGCTTTTCGCCCTCAAAAGAGTGCGAGCTTTGGGATGACACAGATCCGATTCTTGCCCTAGAATCGGGCACGCTCGATATGATCACCCCCCTTCGTAGCCTCATCCTCCGTTTTCTGCATTTTGCAACCGTGTCTTTGTTCCTGGCGATCGCGAACGTGATCGCTCTTGGCCAGGTCACTGAGACGTGGATTCCAACCGGCTCAACCTGGCGTTGGCGCAAAGGAACCAACGAGGTCTCGACGCCTGCAAGCCTCTGGCGCAACACTGTTTTTGGTGACGGCTCCTGGCCGCTCGGCGTCGCTCCATTTCATTATGGCAACAACGGTTCGACCGGCGACGATGGGATCACGGACGGAACAATCCTTACGGACATGCGAACGCGTTATCGCTGCGTGTTTCTGAGACGCACCTTTTCGATTACCAACATGGCGGAAATCAGCGGCGTTCGTTTGGTTGCGAATTACGACGACGGATTCGTCGCCTGGATCAATGGCATCGAAGTCGCCCGCTCCTTTTTCACCAACGCCTCGCCCCTCTACACGCACGTGGCATCTGGATCCCATGAAGCAGGCACGGCTGTGACATTCACCATCGGTTTGCCGCCGGGAAACTACCTCGTGAACGGCAACAACGCCCTCACGATACAGGCGTTCAACCAAAGCTTGTCGGGCAGTTCGGATTTTCGCATCGACGCGCGCCTTGAAGCGACCCGCATCGACACCACGCCGCTTGCCCTTGCGAACGTGGAGCCCTCGGCAAATTCTATCGTGTCATCACTTTCGCAGGCCACCGTCACCTTCAACAAACCTGTCTCGGGTGTCGATGCCTCTGACTTCCTGATCAACGATCAACCCGCAAGCAGTCTGATCGGATCACCGGGAACCAATCGCTACACGTTCGTCTTCGCGGCCCCGGCCCCTGGCCTGATTCACTTTGCGTGGAATGAAGCGCATGGGATTACCGGGCTGGGAGCGGAAGCGTTCGATCCCGCGGGGGCCAATGCGGCATGGAACGTCACGTTGGTTGACACCGCCGCTCCTGTTATCAGCGACACCACGCCCGTCGCGTCGGCGGTCGTCAGCCAGTTCAGCCAGGTGGAAGTGCGCTTCAACGAACCCGTGTCCGGTGTTGAGGCCAGCGATCTTCGCCTCAACGGCCAGATCGCCAACGGCGTTTCGGGGAGCGACTCCGGTCCGTATGTATTCCAATTCCAGCAGCCCGCTGTGAATGGAACCATGACCTTTTCCTGGGCACCCGCCCACGGCATCCGCGATGTGACATCGAACTCCTTCGCTGGAGGGAGTTGGTCCGTCATCCTCAACACGACGCTTTCGCATGGCGACATTGTCATCAATGAGTTCGTCGCTGGTAATACAACCGGCCTGATCGACGAGAACAGCACGCAACAAGACTGGATTGAGCTTCACAACCGCGGCGCACAGGCAGTCAACCTCCTCGGCTGGTCGCTGACGGACGATCCTGAAGTTCCTGGCAAATGGACATTCCCGGCGCGCGTCATCAGTCCGGGCGAGTATCTCGTTGTTTTCGCATCTGAAAAAGACCGTCGCGCACCCACGGGAACCAATCGGTTTCACACCAATTTCAAACTGAATCTGTTTGGCGAATATCTGGCGTTGTTCAACCCCGAGTATCCGCGACAGCCCGTTTCGGTGCTGGAACCGGAATTTCCGGAGCAGCGCAACAACTACTCGCATGGCCGCAACGCGGCGGACGCTTGGCGCTATTACCAAACACCAACCCCGGGCGCAGCCAACGGCGAGAGCCCGATTTTCGGGATCGCCGCGCCGCCGCACTTCACAATCCCTCGCGGCATATTCAACCAGCCGTTTCAACTCGCGCTGACCTCCGCGCCTGGTGGTGTCATTCGATACACACTCGACGGAAGCGAGCCAACGCCCTCCACAGGGTTCATTTATTCGCAACCGCTGAATATCACGAATACAACGCTCGTGCGGGCGATCACCGTAGCGCCCGGCACGCTGCCGTCGCGCACCGTGACTCACAGTTACCTCTATCTTGGCTCCGTGTTGTCACAACCCGCCAATCCACCCGGGTTTCCATCAACATGGGGCACGAGCCAGTCCTTCCCCACCCCGAACGTTCCTGCCGATTATGCGATGGACCTGGACCCGATTCGGCTCAACCCGTTGAATCCCGCATCCGCACTCGATCCGGAGAAACTGGCGCGTTACGAGAAGGGAATCCGCGAGTTGCCGGTGGTTTCGCTCGTGCTGCGCCGTGATGACATGTTTGGCGCAGGGGGCCTGTATCCGAATTCCAGTTCAGGCAACAAGGCTTCCAATGAGAAGTCATGCTCGGTTGAAATGATTCTTCCCGACGGCTCTTCAGCGTTTGCCGTTTCGGCTGGAATTGACCTGCACGGAAACGCCAGCCGCGATCCATTCAAGAATCCGAAACATGGCTTCAAGCTGAACTTCAAGGGCGATTACGGCGAGACAACGCTCGAATACAGGCTGTTCACGGATTCACCCGCTGAAAAATTCGACGACCTGATTTTGCGACCGGACTTTGGCGTCAGCTGGCGTCACTGGTCCGATTCTCCAGACGATCCGCTGGGCGCCATGCAACGCACACGCGCTTCCCCGACGCGGGATGCCTGGATGAAGGAAGCTTTCCGCGACATGGGCAACCCTGCGAGCTACACACGCTATTTTCACCTGATGATCAACGGCCTGTATTGGGGCGTGTACGATTTCACCGAACAACCGACGGGACAGTTCGGAGAAAACTACCTCGCTGCATCCACAAATGGCTATGACATCTACGACCAGGGTGGCGTCACAACCACTGCAGGGGGCAATTCGGCCGCATATAACACCATGCTTGGAATCTCCAATCTCGGGGACAACAGCAACTACGAGCGGATGAAGCAGTATCTGGACGTGACCTGTTATGCAGATTACATGCTGCTTTGCTTCTATTGCGGCGCTCAGGATTGGGGAACTGCAAAGAACTGGTTTGCGATCCGGGCACGCATTCCGGGCCCGGCGGGAACCTTCAAGTACATGCCGTGGGACGGCGAAAACATCCTGTTGGACAGCCATATCAACCGCGTTCCCGGGGCACAGGGCGATGTGCCCAGCGGCTTGCACTTGAAGCTGGATGACAATCCCCAGTACCGGCTCGATTTCGCTGACCGCGTCCACAAGCACATGATCGCGCCCGATGGTGCGCTCACGCCAGAAGCCAACGTCGCGCGCTGGCAGAAGTGGGAAGCAGTGCTGGACGCGCCGATTGTGGCCGAGTCCATGCGTTGGGGCGATTATCGGCGGGATGTGCATCCCTATCAGAACGGCACCTTCCAACTCTACACGCGAGAGAGCCACTGGCTCGCGGAGAACGAGCGCGTGGTGAACACCTACGTGCCTACGCGCCACGCCACTGTCATGAACCAGCTGCGAGCCGCCGGGCTGTATCCCGCAGTCGAGGCTCCTGAATTCCGGCAGAATCACATTGCAGGACCTGTGCTCGGAAGCCGCCAGGCCGCTTCGGGTTTCATCGTTGCGATGCACAACCCAAATCCCGGAACGATTTACTTCACAACGAATGGAAGCGATCCGCGCGTCGCTTACTCAGGAATTGTGGCGCCTTCAGCTCAGGCCTACTCCGCGCCGCTGACACTCAATTCGACGACGATTCTCAAGGCTCGCGTATTGAACGGCGGAACATGGAGCGCCTTGAACGAAGCCACCTTCACGATTGCGCAACTCGGGGTTCCGCTGCGCATCACCGAAATCATGTACAACCCTGAAGGCGGCGATGCCTACGAATTCATCGAGCTCATGAACGTCGGGGCACAAGCCCTGGATATCAGCCTGTTCAGCTTTGATGGCATCACGCTGACGTTCCCGAGCGGAACCAGCATTCCCGCAAATGGCCTCCTTGTTCTGGCAAACTCAGCGAGCCCGGCTGCATTTGCCACGCGGCATCCATCCACGCCGGTGTTCGCCTATTTCGGCGGCAGCCTGATGAACAGCGGAGAACGGATTGCTCTCCTCGATCGCGGCGGTAACACGGTCGTTGCTGTGCATTACGATGATGAAGACGGGTGGCCGCTGGCGGCCGACGGCGGCGGAGCATCGGCTGGAATCATCGAAGTAGCCGGAGATTTGAGCGCTCCATCGAATTGGCAGGCCATTGCGGGAGGTTCTCCGGGCCTGCCACCCCAGGCGGCCGCGGCAGCTGAAGTGGTCATCAATGAAGTCATGGCAGACAACGCAACCGCGGTCGGCAATGGCGGAGGATTTCCCGATTGGATCGAGCTCCATAATACGGGAGCGAGCGTTGTTAACCTCGCAAACTGGAGCCTCTCGGATGAGAGCGCACCGCGACAATATGTGCTGCCTGCCACGAACCTCCCGCCCGGAGGATTCCTTGTCATCTGGTGTGACAGCGCAACCAACGCTCCCGGATTGCATACACGCTTCGCATTGAGCAAAAGCGGGGAAACCGTGTCGCTGTTCAATTCGAACACGCAACGGGTTGACGCGGTGACACTGGGACTGCAGTTGACCGATTACAGCGTCGGCCGAATCAATGGGGACTGGGTGCTTACCGTGCCCACGCCAGGGGGTGCAAACGAATCTGCTGCGCTGGAAAGTCAAAATCACCTGACGATCAACGAATGGCTACCTAATCCATTGACTGGCGGACAGGACTGGATCGAGCTGTTTAACCAGTCACCTGCATCGCCAGTTTCTTTGCGGGGCATTTATATCCAGACGAGTAACACGGTGGCGCGCCTCGGGTCGCTTTCATTTGTTTCGCCAAACAGCTTTGTTCAGTTGTTTGCCGATGAAAGGGCAGGTGCCAACCAATTGGACCTGAAGCTTTCATCGGAGGGAGGCAGGATTGCGCTGCTCGATGCCGCGGGAATTCAGATCGAAGAAGTGTCGTACAGCGCCGTGGCAGAAGCCGTGTCGCAAGGGCGATTGCCCGACGGAAGTCAAAACGTGGCGAGTTTTCCGGCAAGCGTCAGCCCAGGCGCTGGGAACTACACGCTCACATACACTGGTCCAACGTTGAATGAAATCCTCGGACGCAACGATCATGCCGTGCTCAGCCCGTGGGACACCTACGTCGACTTCATTGAACTGCGCAACCCAGCCGCATCGCCCGTCAGTCTGGATGGAATGGCGCTCGCCCGATCTGTTGCAATTGCCGAGCGATGGACTTTCCCTGCGGGAACAACCATTGCCGCGAACGGATACATCGTTGTGTGGTGCGACAGTTCCCGCTCGGCATCCACTTCGAGCGGCGGCGCTCTAAACACAGGTTTTTCGCTGCCTGGGGAAGGCGCTCGCGTTTACCTGTTTAATGGCTCGGGCCAAATCGTTGATGATCTCGCCTACGGATTCCAGGTTGAAGATCGCCCCATCGGAATCGTGGGCGGCCAATGGCAACTCCTGAACACGCCCACTCCCGGTACAGTCAACTCGGCAGCGGCAGCCCTCGGCCCGGTCGCAGGGCTGCGGTTCAACGAATGGATGGCCGCACCTGTGCTGGGATACGACTGGTTCGAGATCTTCAACAGCAATGCGCTGCCGGCAAACATCAGCGGACTGTATGTGACTGACAATCCCTCGATCTCCACACTGACAAATTCCCCCTTGCCTGCGCTGAGTTTCATTGACGGACGGGACTGGATTCAACTGTTTGCCAGCAACGGCGACGAAACGGGACCTCAACACACGCGTTTTGCGCTGAGTGCCAATGGCGAAACGCTCGGCCTCTACAACACTAACCTAACACTGATCGATTCATTACATTTCGGAGTGCAGGCCAGCGGGATTTCCCAGGGGCGCCTGCCGGATGGCGGCACAAACGTTGTTTCCTTCGTGAACACAGCTTCGCCCGCTGCTGCAAACTGGCTTCCGTTGGAAAGTGTTGTCATCAACGAAATCCTCTCCCACACGGACGCTCCGCTGGAGGATGCCATTGAACTTCACAATACGACTGCCAATCCCGTCAATATCGGCGGCTGGTTCCTCAGCGATTCGCAAAGCGACCTGAAGCGCTATCGCATTCCTGACAATACGATCGTTGCCGCGGGTGGATACCGTGTGTTCTATCAGAATCAGTTCGGCGGGACGGACGGCGACAACGAGGAACCCCCGTTCTTCACATTCAACTCCGCACGCGGGGACTCAGCGCACCTTTCACAGGCCGACGCTGCGGGGAACCTTGGCGGCCTGCGCAGCACCGTCAGCTTCGGAGCGGCCCCGAATGGCATTTCGTTCGGACGCTTTCAAACGAGCGTCGAAACCGAGTTCGTAGCAATGAGCCAGCGGACGTTTGGGGTCGACAATCCCGCAACCCTGCCGCAATTCCGCAGCGGAACCGGGGCAAGCAATGCGTATCCGCTTGTCGGTCCCATCGTGATCAGCGAAATCATGTATCATCCGGAAGTCGAGACCGACCCTGGCAACCATCATGAATATATTGAACTGCACAACCTCAGTGACAGTCCTGTCGCGCTCTACGATCCAGCGCATCCAGGCAACACCTGGCGGCTGGCAAACGCCGTCGAGTTTTCATTCGCAAGCGGAACCGTGATTTCAAACCGCGGCACGCTGACGGTCGTGGGATTCAATCCCGCGGCAGATGCCACTGCGCTTGCCGCGTTCCAGGCGGAATACGGGCTGGTGGGGCCGCTCACAGGTCCATTCAGCGGCCGTTTGAACAATGCCGGCGAATCGGTAGAACTCTGGCGGCCCGATGCGCCTCAAACCCCGCCGCATCCGGACGCGGGTTTTCTTCCGTTAATATTGGTCGAACGGGTGGTGTACTCCGACGCGGGCGGGTGGCCGGCAGCCGCCGATGGTATGGGACCGTCATTGCACCGTCTCGTTGCGAACCATTTTGGGAATGATCCCTTCAACTGGATCGCGGCACCCGCCTCGCCCGGGCTTGGTCATGTCCCGATCGATCCGCCAATTGCCACAGCCCAGCGTTCAGGCAACGAAATTCATCTGATGTTCACAGTGTCGCCCGGCCATGGCTACCAGGTTCAATGGAAGGAACGTCTCACGGATCCGTCATGGACTCCCTTGGGAAGTCCAATCATTGCGAACACAGCTCAGTTGCTGGTCACCGACACAATTATTTCGCAAATTTCCGGCCGGTTTTATCGGCTGGTTCTCGTGCCCTGATTGCGATCGTTCACGGCGCAGCTTGCCGAACGTTCAGCTTGAAAGAGGGTGATGGGTTATTGATGCTGCACGCATGATGAAAAAGGCGTTTCTCAGTTTTCTCGCGCTGTCCTTCCTCCTGCTCGCGAGTTGCACCCGAACCACGCCAGGCCTTGTAGTTCCCCTGTCCGCACTTGCCGGCTCCTCGACAGACCTCGCCGATAATCATCTCTGGCTCGAGGAAGTTGCTGGCGCCCCCCAACTGGAATGGGTGAAGGAGCAAAACGCACCGACCGTGAAGGAACTGGAAGGAAACCCGCGATTCGCACCAACCCGCGAACGGCTCCTGACCATTCTCAACTCGCGCGAGCGGATTCCGGGAATCTCCAAGCGCGGCCCTTACTATTACAACTTCTGGATGGATGAAAAAAATCCGCGTGGCCTTTGGCGGCGAACCACGCTGGAAGAATACCGAAAGGCAGAACCGAACTGGGAAGTTGTGCTCGATGTGGACCAGCTCGCCCGGGAAGAGAACGAAAATTGGGTTTGGAAGGGCGTGGATTTTCTCGAGCCCGAATTCGATCGCGGAATGGTGGCGTTATCGCGCGGTGGCGCCGATGCCACCGTACGCCGTGAGTTCGACGTCACGCGCAAGGAATTCATTGCCGATGGATTTACGCTGCCTGAAGCCAAGAGTTACATCGCATGGCGCAATCGCGATGCGTTGTACGTGGGAACCGATTTCGGGCCAGGCTCGTTGACACATTCAGGTTACCCGAGAGTTGTAAAGGAATGGTCCCGAGGAACTCCGCTCACGGCGGCAAAATTGATCCGCGAAGGACAGGCTGAGGATATGCTCGTCCACGCGGAAGTCGTGCATGATCACGGACGCGTTCACGAGTTCATCGTCCGGCGCCCCACCTTCTTCACCGATGAGACTTTCCTTCGAGTGAATGACGCGTGGGTGCGGCTCGACAAGCCTGCGGATGCTGAAGTATCAACGTTCGACAATTTCCTGCTGCTCCGCCTGCGTCAGGATTGGAATCTTGAGGGCACCCGCCATTTGGCGGGATCATTGCTCGCCTGCGATCTTGCGAAATTTCTGGAAGGTAATCGGCAGTTCACGACGCTTTTCCAGCCTGATGCGCGAACGTCGCTGGCCGGCTTCAGCGCCACACACCGCTACATTATTTTGAACGTGATGGAAAACGTCCGCAGCCGGCCTTCGCTGCTGCGCCCGGCGGAAGGCGCGTGGACGCGCACAGCCCTGCCCGCGCCTGAATTTGGAACCGTATCGGTGAGCGGCGAGGAGCCCAACGAGTCCGACGCATACTTCATGAGCGTCTCAGATTTTCTGACGCCGTCCACGCTCTACCGTGGCGTGGCGGGCACGGAGGAGCTGGAAAAACTCAAGGCCCTCCCGGCCTTTTTCAATGCCGAAGGACTTCACATCGAACAATTCACCGTCACATCCAGGGACGGCACCCCCGTCCCTTATTTCCAGGTCAGCAGAACGAACCTTGTGCTGAGTGGCACCAATCCCACGTTGTTATATGGGTATGGCGGCTTTGAAATTTCGTTGCGCCCGGATTACAACGCAGGAGTCGGGTCCGCCTGGCTGGAGAGCGGCGGCGTCTACGTCCTCGCAAACATCCGTGGTGGTGGCGAATTCGGCCCCCCATGGCATAACTCTGCGCGAAAACAGAATCGTCAGCGCGCCTACGATGATTTCATCGCTGTTGCCGAAGACTTGGTGCGCCGCAAAGTGACATCGCCGCGCCACCTCGGCATCCAGGGCGGATCGAACGGCGGGTTGCTGATGGGAGTGATGTTGACGCAGCGGCCAGACCTGTTCGGCGCGATTGTTTGCCAGGTGCCGCTGCTCGACATGCGCCGCTATCACAAGCTGCTTGCGGGGGCGAGCTGGATGGATGAATACGGCGATCCCGACAAGCCTGAGGAATGGGAATTTATCAGCCGTTATTCGCCTTACCAAAATATTCGGCCCAACGTGGACTACCCCCGCGTGTTGTTCATGACCTCAACCCGCGACGATCGCGTTCATCCCGGACACGCGCGGAAAATGGTCGCGCGCATGAAGGAACAGGGGCATGACGTCCTGTACTACGAAAATATCGAAGGCGGCCACGGCGGCGCTGCGAACAATGAACAACGGGCCTACATGCTGGCGCTTGCATACACGTTCCTCTGGCAGCAACTGCAAGGACGTTGAACGGCCACGAAGCGATCACCCGCGAAATCCGAACAGGCGTTTGGCCTTGATCACATCGGCGATCGCAGGTGGAACGTGCTTGTCCCATGAGGGGTCATTCGCCTGGATGAGCTTGAGAACGTCACCCGAGTAAACGCCGAGAACGGAGGGATCGTAGTTCTCGATTCCCACAATCATTCTGTTCGCGATCAGGTGCTGAAGCAGGTGGGTCAAATGTGGCGGCACTTCGATGTTCTGCAACGTGGTTAGTTTTCCATCGCGGTCCAGCGATGGATAGACGAACAGCTTTACTCCGTTACGGAACAGTTGGCCAAACGACTCGAGCACGCCGCCCGGCATGCCCGTATAGAATTTCTCGTCAAAGATGTCGCGCAGCCGCACCAGCCCGAGGGGCAGCCCGATTGGCTTTTGTGTATAGCGCGACAGGTAGGCGACCAGACGGTGGTAACGGAGGAAATTTGAAAGCAACACCGGGAGGCCGAGAGCGCTTAGCGCATCCACCCGCTCCAGAAAATCCGCATGATCAATCTCATCGCCGACCTGCAGCTGTCGCAGAGTGATTTCCAGGATGACGATTGGCGTCTCGCCCTCAAGCGATGGTTCGCGGCTGAACTGTTCCTGTGAACGTTGCAGCATGTCGAGCATCGGTGTGGTGAGCGGACGAAAGCTGCCGCGCTGAACCAGCACGGGCTTCTTGTAGAGCACCTCGCCCCATTGTGCGGCCTCGCCCGTTCCGCTGAACATTGCCGCCTCCGTAAGGTCCTGCTTCACCAACTGCAATGCCATCAAGCGATTATCCACGCCGTCGAATGCGGGACCTGAAAACCGGATCATGTCCACCTCGACCCGTTCCCAGGTGAGGTTATCAAGCAGCGATCGGATTAGCGCCGCGGGATCGCTGTGATGATAGAAGGTCCCGAAGATGAAGTTCACGCCGATGATCCCAAGCGCCTCCTGCTGCCGCGCGCTCTCGCGGTCGAGCATGCGTACGTGGATCACAATCTCTGACGGCGGTGAATGCGGCTCCGTCTGGAATCGGATGCCCATCCATCCATGCCCGTCTTCGCGCCGTGTGTAACTGCTCGTCGCAACTGTATTCGCGAATGCGAAGAACGCAGTGCGATCGCCCCGCGCCTTTTCCAGGCGTTGCACGGCGAGCGCATATTCGTATTCCAGCATGGAACGCAATCGCTGGCGGCTGACATAGCGCTCCGCGGGACCATAAATGGCGTCGCTGACCGCCATGTCATAGGCGGAGATAGTTTTCGCCACGGTCCCCGACGCGCCGCCCACGCGGAAAAACCAGCGGGCGACCTCCTGCCCCGCGCCAATCTCGGCAAAGGTTCCATACCGCTTTGCATCCAGGTTGATGCGCAAAGCCTTTTGATCGGTGCTCAGGACGTCGCGAGCCATGGCTGAAGTATTTGCGTGAACGTCTCGTGACGCCAGTCTGGAAAGCGCCGGGACACCCGGTTTGACTCCCCACTGCGCCGCGGCGTTCGCTGAACGATCTTAATGTGTCGTTATGAATCCTATTTACATCGGCACGAGCGGGTGGATTTATAAAAGCTGGAACAAGACGTTCTATCCTGATGACATTCGTTCGCGCGAGCACCTGGAATTCTATGCGACGCAGTTTCCAACGGTCGAGATCAACGCCACGTTCTACCGCCTTCCAACGCTTCCAATGATCAAAGGATGGCATCAACGGGCTCCACGAAATTTTCTCTTCGCAGTGAAGGGCAGCCGCTTCATCACTCACATGAAGAAACTTGCCAACCTGAACGGCGGATTGAACAAGTTCATCCGCCGTATCCAGCCGCTGAAGGAGCACCTCGGGCCCGTGCTTTGGCAACTTCCGCCAAACCTCGGATACCATCCCGAACGCCTCGATCGGTTCCTGGCGAAAACTTCAAGATCGATGCGCCACGCGGTGGAGTTTCGGCATCCATCCTGGTATCACGAAAGTGGAACGTTCGAAGTGTTGAAGAACCACAATGCAGCCCACGTGTCGCTCAGTTCCCAGGGCGTGCCAATGAACCTCACAACCACGGCAGACTTTGTTTACATCCGCTTTCACGGCCTCAAGCACGGTGCCGCGCATGATTACACCCGCGACGAACTGAAGCCGTGGGCTGAGCACATCCGGCATGAAGCGCGACACGGGAGAACTGTGTTCGCCTATTTCAACAACGACCTGAACGTCCGCGCCCCCGGCAACGCCCGCATGTTGATCGAGATGGTTGACGACGTGCTGCCGCCAAAGGATGCGCACCCGCCGGGCTCACGGGCCCGCGCTCGAAACGCGTCGCCTCTATTGAAGTCCACGGCAGCAACTCTCGATTGTTGAATGCAGAGAAAAGGTCTGGGTCGAAAATAGACCAAGACTGGATAGCGTCTGAGATGGTACCCACTCAAGACGTGTACCCGCGAGGGTGACCACAGCGAAGAGGCGGAAGTGCGTTCTAGCCTTATTTTACACGGCTTTACTTCGTTTTAAATGGTGGGTTGGCAGGGACTCGAACCCTGGACCAATGCCTTAAAAGGGCACTGCTCTACCAACTGAGCTACCAACCCACGTTCGACAAAATGCCGGAGCAAAAGCGCCGCGAAACCTAATCAACGGCGCGAATCCCTGCAAGCGATTTCCCGCTCCAGCTACGATGCCAATTCCGACAACTTCTCTCTCGCCCGGCCGCTGTCAATCACGCCGGCCGCGGCATCCCAGCCGTCTGCAAGTGTTCGCGACCGGCCCGCGAGCATCAACGCGGCGGCGGCATTGAACAGCACTGAGTCGCGCTTGAGACCCCGATCCTTCCCATCCAATATCGCCCGCACAATCTCGGCGTTCGCCGCACGATCTCCTCCCGTGAGATCGGACAAAGTTGCCGCCTGCGGCGAGAATCCTTCGGGCGACAGCGTCGAGCTCGTGAAGCCACGCTCCTGGTAGAACTCGGCCACGGTGTTGTCGCCGAGAATCGACAGTTCATCAAGATACGAATCCGGCGCTCCGTTCATGGACACTTTGCCGCTGACCACCATGGCGCGACGAACCCCGAGCCTTTGAAGCACCTGCGCCAGGGGTTCGCAGAGACTGGGCCGCGGGACGCCGACGAGTTGCGCTGTGGGACGAGCCGGGTTCAGCAAGGGTCCGAGAAAATTGAAGATCGTGCGTTGACCCCGGTCGGCACAAAGCTTTCGCGCAGGAGCAATGAAGCGGAAAGCCGGGTGGTAATTCGGTGCGAAGAAAAATGCAAAATTCCGCTCGGCCAGCGATTGCGCGGCCTCCGCAGGCGACAAATCAATCCTGACCCCCAGCGCCTCCAATACATCCGCGCTGCCCGCCTGCGAGGTGATCGCTCGGTTGCCGTGCTTCGCAACGGCAATCCCCGCCGCCGAACAAATAATCGCGACCGTCGTCGAGATATTGAACGTGTTCAGCCGATCCCCACCCGTGCCGCAGACGTCGAGGATTTCCCCGGAGCGAGTAGCTTCGCTCAAGGCGGGTTGGACCGATTTCGCGCGCAGGGCGCCGGCAAAAGCGGCGATTTCCTCCACGGTTTCGCCCTTCAATGCGAGGTCACAGAGAAACGCGGCTTTAGAGGCGGCAGGTTCCGCTTCGCTGACAAGATGATCAACGGCGGCTTCACATTCATCGGGACGCAAGTTTTCACCACGCGCCAGTCGTTCGCTGAAATGTTGGAGCACGCCGCGATTGTAATCACGACGCCCCTGACGCAAAGGCCAAAGTCTCGAGACTCCGATTGCTTCATCAATCCGTCCGCACGTACGCAGAGCCCGAGGTGACGTCAGCGGGCGCATCGACATAGCGTCCGTGTTTGGGGACGGCAACATTGGCAAAATCCCGCGCCAGTGTTTTTAATGCATTGCGCATAACCACTCCCCGCATCGCAGGTCCGTGGCCCGTGACCGCCAGCTCGGGCTCGAGCGCCGCCAACTCCCTGACGGACGATTCTGACTCATCCCAATTTTGTGTGTAATACATAGGAGGCCCGTGCATGTCAGGCCGCTGCACGGCGACAGCATACGCGGATTCCTGTGTCGTGGTGATGAATGCATCGCCAGCGATCAGGACACGATCTGACGCACGCCACAAGGAAACATGCCCAGGTGTGTGACCGGGCGTTCGAATCCACCTCCAGCCAGGCATTCCGGGAACCGAAGAATCGGCGGGCAATGGCTGCAGCCAGCGGCTGATATCAATGGGTCCACGCGGATACAATGGCGACAACGCGGCCATCAGCCCACCCCCGACTGTCGGATCGGGCCGAGGGTACGACGCAGCGCCGTTCAGGTAAGGATGCTCCAGTTCGTGTGCATAGATGGGAACGTTCCATCGTTCAGCGAGGCTCTCCAAAGCTCCCACGTGATCGAAATGTCCGTGGGTGAGGAGGATTGCAGACGGACGGACACCCTCGCCAAATCGAGCCTCCGCGGCGCGAATAATTGCGCCTGCTGTTCCGGGAATACCTGCGTCGACCAACACCCACCCCCGATCGCCCGCTCCTGGCAACCCGTAAAATACCACGTTGACGATTGCCAGCCGTTTATATGCGAGGTCTGGCACCACTTCGTGCGTGTGATCATCGCGCGCACGGTCATCCTCCGGATCATAGGCCGGCTTGTCCTCCAAATTCACTTGTTGCTTCATAATTCTGCCTGGTTTGGCAGAAACTCCTTCAAGCATTGCCGAATCGTCAAGGGAGGGAGCAGCGCAAAACAAAAAACTAGTCGCCGCTGGCGACAGATCGTCGGAAGGATTTTTTTTCCGCGCGGCGCGACTTTGCAGCGAACATCCGGGACTTGGCCGCGGCAGAAGGCCGCCGGCTGGCGCGGCGCTGCTTCTCGATGCGCTGGCGCTCCGCTGCGATTCGTCCGCGCCGCTGCGCTTCCAGTTTGTCGAGCAACAGTTCACGCGCGAGGACGCGATTCCGCTGCTGATGTCGGCTCGTCTGGCATTTCACCTGCAAACCGCTCGGTCGATGGAGCAACACGACGCAGGTTGAAACCTTGTTGACGTTCTGTCCGCCATGTCCGCCTGACCGAACAAACGTCTCCTCAAGATCAGATTCGCGCACCCCGAGCGCTGCCATGCGTGTGGTGAGGGGATCGTTGACATTCTTTGCAGGCACACCCATGGGCACAGCATAGGCAGCCGAATCGCAGAATTCCAGTTCGAGCGCGCAATCGGACAGTACGAGAAAAGGGCGCGACACCCAACATGCCGCGCCCCCAACCCCGGTCACGCACCCAACAGCGTGACCAAATCCATGTGTCGACGGTCAGGCGACCGTGACTTCGTTATTCGTGTAGACGTCCTGGATGGCATTGAGCAGTTGAACGCCTTCCTTAAGCGGGCGCTGGAACGCCTTGCGTCCCGAAATCAGCCCCATCCCGCCGGCCCGCTTGTTCACGACCGCTGTCATGACTGCCTGTTCCAGGTCGCCCTTGCCCTTTGACTCACCGCCGGAGTTGATCAAACCGGCGCGACCCATGTAACAATTCGCAACCTGGTATCGGCAGAGATCGATTGGATGTTCACTGGCAAGTTCAGAATAAATCCGCTTGTCGAACTTGCCGTAGCTGGATCCGCCCATGTTGAGCGCATCGAACCCGCCGTTGTTCTCAGGCAGCTTCTGCTTGATGATGTCGGCCTGGATCGTGACTCCAAGGTGATTGGCCTGGCCTGTGAGGTCGGCTGCAACGTGGAAGTCCTTGCCGTCCTTTTTGAAGGCATTGTTTCGCAGATAGCACCAAAGCACTGTCGCCATGCCGAGTTCGTGTGCCATGTGGAACGCTTGCGCCACTTCAACGATCTGGCGAGCGCTTTCAGGGGAGCCGAAATAAATCGTCGCTCCGACCGCGGCGCAACCCATGTCTGCCGCTTCCTTCAAGGTGCCGTAAAGGATTTGATCGGCCTTGTTCGGGAACGTGAGCAACTCGTTGTGGTTGATCTTCACCATGAACGGAATACGATGCGCATACTTGCGCGCCGTCATTCCAAGCACCCCGTACGTGGAAGCCACTGCATTGCAGCCGCCTTCGAGCGCGAGCTTCACGATGTTTTCGGGATCAAAGTAATCCGGATTCTTCGCGAAACTGGCGCCGCCGGAATGTTCAATTCCCTGGTCAACCGGGAGGATGCTCAGATAACCCGTGCCTGCGAGGCGTCCTGATCCGAACAGCCGCTGAAGATTCACCAGCACGCGATTATTGCGATCCGACGCACCAAACACGCGCTCCACGAAATCCGAACCCGGAAGGTGCAGACGATCTTTTGAGATTTTCGGGCTGTTGAACCCGAGCAGATATTCGGCCTTGTCGCCGAGCAGTTGTGCAATTTGTGCCATAAATTCTTTTGGTCCGTGCAACCCCGGGGGCGTTCTCGCCCGTTGTTTGGGCAGCGCCCCGGCTGCCGCTCATTCAATGCGAATCAGCGGACGCAACCTAGCATTGGAACGGAGCAGTGCACTGCCGATTCTGGCATTTCTTACGCATAAATTGCCGATGCGGCTATGTCGCGATAGGAGGCCGCAGAAGCGGCTGCAGCTTCGCAGCTAAGTCGGGCGGAAGGCGCTGCAGCTTTCCGTCAAGATCAGTGCAGACGTGACACGTTTCCGCCAGGAGAATTTCATCGGCATCGAGCGTGATGCTATAACCAAAATTCAGGCGAACGCGTTCAGCGACTGCTGGCCAAATTTCAACGGTCACAACGTCGTCGTAACGGGCGGGACGGCGGTAACGGAGACGACATTCGACAACAGGAAAGATGGTTCCCTGCTCCTGCAGTTGAAGGAATGGGAATCCGATCTCGCGAAAGAATTCGCCCCGGGCGCTTTCGAGAAAGTCGAGGTAGCGCGCGTAATAAACGTGATTGCCCGCGGTACAATCGGCGTAGGTGACGCGGTGCGAATACTTGAATATGCGAGCCATCGGTCGTTGTTTGTTGGCGTTTCCGGGCAGCCTTCCGAGTTCGAAGCGGAAAGTCCAATGCGAATCCGCGCAGGCGTTTTGCGATCAACGCACAACTAAAACCGCCGTTGGCAGACTATCAGAGACCAAATCCTAGTTGCGGTACGGGGGTTTGGCGCTACATTGCGACCATGGATTGGCAGCAGCTGGCTTCTCTGGCCATTGTGTTTACTGCCGCGGCACTCCTGCTGCGGAGCAAAATTCACCGTCCGAAATTCCGTTTAGCCCGTCACTCCCCGTGCGGCTGCAGTGGAAAACAGATGACCAATCCGCCTCCGACCGTCATTTACCGCGCCAGGAAAGGCGACCGGCCGACAATTACCATCAGGCCCAACTGACCCCGTTCTTGCAGTGAAAAGTTCATTTGGATATTTTCCTCTGGAATGGCCATGTGCAAAGTGAGTTCGTCTGTCCATTTCGTGTCCCGGTCCGCCTCCGTGCAGGGCAAGGCGCACTGGGTTCCCAACACGGACATGTACGAGACCGAAAACGGTCTGGTGATCAAGGTCGAGCTGGCAGGAATGCGGAGCGATAACCTTGAAATCACGGTCGAAGGCAATCGCCTGCGCATCAGCGGTAATCGGCCCGATGGTTGTCGCGCGCCGAAGTGCAGCTTCCTGATGATGGAGATCAACTACGGCCCGTTCGAAAGCGTTCTCGAGCTGCCACCAGGCTCGGGGTATGACCTGAGCCAGGCCAAAGCAGCGTATTTAAACGGCTTTTTGCGGATTGACGTGCCCTTGGCGCAGTCGCAGACGAAAAGCACCAGGGTGCCTATTGCCGAGGGAAATTAAACTTCCTCCGATTCCTTTTCCGGGCGGCGGCATCTACTAACAGCAGAAAACGACGCGACGATGACTTCGCCGGATACTGAGTTCATCAGCATTCTGGGCGCAGCCGGTAATCCGGAAGCGCCTGCACGTGTCTCCGCGCATTCGCTTCCAGACGTTCTTCCCATCTTGGGCCTTTCCGACATTGTTATTTTTCCAGGAATGGTCGCTCCCCTTCTGGTCGAGACACCCCAGAGCACCAAACTGATCGATGATGTTGTCGCGGGGGATCGCCTTCTCGGCGTGGCGCTGCAGCGCAAGCCCGAAGCGGAAAACCCGACGCCCGAGGAAATGCATGAGGTCGGGTGCGCCGCGCGGCTCCTCAAGATGCTGAAATTCCCCGACAACACCGTCCGCGTCCTGGTTGAGGGCTTGTGGCGCATCCGCATCAAGGAATACACGGGCGACGCCCCCTACCTGAACGCGAAGTTTGAGTTGATGAAGGATGTCGCGGATGACTCCGTGGAACTGACCGCGATGATGCGCAACGCGCAGGGACAATTCCAGGAGATCATCAAGCTTTCCCCTGCCCTCTCCGAACAGGTGAAGATCGCGGCGCTGAACACCGAGGACCCGGGACATTTCACGGACCTGATTGCCGTCAACCTGAACCTCAGCCTTGAAGAACGGCAGAAGCTCCTGGAAACGACATCAGTCAAAGAGCGTCTGCAATTCCTCCTGCCGATGCTTAACCGCGAGCATGAAGTGCTCACGTTGAGCTCGAAGATTCAAACGGAAGTCGCCACATCCATTTCAAAAACGCAGCGCGATTTTTTCCTGCGCGAGCAGTTGCGCGCCATCCAGCGCGAATTGGGTGAAACAGATCCCAACTCCACTGAGCTGAGCGGGCTGCAGGATCGGATCGCACGCACCGCGATGCCTGACGAGGTCCGGCAAACTGCCACTCAGGAACTCGAACGGCTGCAGCAGATCCCGCCGGCCGCCGCTGAATATTCCGTCACGCGCCATTACCTCGACTGGATTCTCGGGCTTCCGTGGCAGAAGGAAACCGAGGACAAGCTCGACATCAAGGAAGCCGAACGCATTCTGAACCAGCAGCATTTCGGGCTCAGCAAGGTTAAGGATCGCCTGCTGGAATTTCTCGCAGTGATCAAACGACGAAAGGAAATTAAAGGGCCCATCCTTTGCCTCGTCGGGCCGCCAGGCGTCGGAAAAACTTCGCTGGGCCGCAGCGTGGCGGACGCTCTCGGTCGCAAGTTCGCGCGCATCGCGCTGGGTGGCATGCGCGACGAAGCAGAGATTCGCGGACATCGCCGCACCTATGTCGGCGCGCTCCCTGGCCGCATCATCCAGACGTTAAAGCGCGTGGAGAGCCGCAATCCAGTGATCCTCCTGGACGAACTGGACAAGGTCGGATCAGATTTCCGGGGCGATCCCGCGTCAGCATTGCTTGAAGTGCTCGATCCGGCGCAAAACAACACGTTCACGGATTACTATATTGACCTGCCGTTCGACCTTTCACGCGTGCTGTTTCTGACAACCGCAAACTGGCTCGATCCCATCCATCCCGCGCTCCGCGACCGCCTTGAAGTCATTGAACTCCCCAGTTACACGGAATCGGAGAAGCTGCAGATCGCGAAGCAATACCTCGTTCCGCGACAGCTGGAAGAACACGGCTTGAAGAAAAGCGAAGTGCGCATTCCTGATACAACGGTTCGCCGCGTGATCCTTGATTACACGCGTGAGGCCGGGGTGCGGCAATTGGAACGCGAGATTGCGGCACTCGCACGCAAGGCAACCCGGCAAATCGTCAGCAACGGGGAGGTCGAGAAGCCACTGGTCATCGCGCCCGAACGCGTGAAGGAATTCCTCGGCTCGCCGCGCTTTGTCTCGGAAGTGGCCGAAAACATCAAAGAAATCGGCATCGCAACGGGCATGGCATGGACTCCTGTTGGCGGGGAAGTGATGTTCATCGAAGCCACGCGCATGCCAGGCAAGGGTGGTTTGCTCCTGACGGGTTCGCTAGGCGACGTGATGAAGGAGAGCGCGCAGACAGCGATGAGCTACCTGCGCAGCCAGGCAAAGTCGCTCGGCATGGATGTCGAAGATCACAGCAAATACGACATTCACATTCACGTGCCGGCCGGCGCGACGCCCAAGGACGGCCCAAGCGCCGGGGTGACGCTGCTCGTTGCCCTGGCATCGCTGCTGACCCGCAAGCGCGTCAAGTCGCAGGTGTCAATGACTGGCGAAATCAGCCTGCGCGGACGCGTCCTGCGCGTGGGTGGCATCAAGGAAAAGGTGCTCGCCGCGTCACGATTTGGAATCAAGGAAGTCGTTCTGCCGGAGCAAAACAAACTAGATTGGGAAGATGTTCCCGAAGAGGTTCGGAAGAAGCTGACGGTTCATTTCGTCCGCCACATTTCAGAGCTGCTTCCGCTCACGCTCCACACCAAATGAGCCGCTCACTTTGGATATCAGCCGCTGCAGTTTTGATTGCAGGAATGGTCGAGGCCGCACAGCCGGTTGTATTGTCGCGCGAACAAGGCGAACGCGAAGGGCGTCAACTCGCCGAGGAGATGCGTTCGATGCGCCCCGAAAAGCCTTCGGCAAGTTCGGGAGTGCTCACAATCAAACGCGGCAGCAACCCTGCGACCACGGTTCCGATTCGCTTCGACATCAAGCCCTACAAGCGGAATTGGATCACAACCTATGAGGCGGCAGGAGTGCAGAAAGGCATTTCCCGATTGACCGTCACGCATCAGGACGGCGGGACGAATGCCTACGTTGTCGTTGAGAACGGCGCCGAGAAGCGGCTTGCCGGATCCGAAACCATGGTTTCATTCGCGGGCTCTGACTTCTGGGTTGCGGATCTCGGACTGGAATTTCTGGCATGGCCCGGCCAACGAATCCTGCGCAAGGAAATCCGACGGGGACAATCCTGCAGCGTGCTGGAAAGCACGAATCCCAATCCCGAGCCGGGCACATACGTGCGTGTGCTTTCGTGGGTCGACATTGACACTGGCGGAATCGTCAATGCAGATGCGTTTGGCAACGAGCGGCGTCCCATAAAGGAATTTGCAGCGAAGTCCTTCAAGAAGATCGAGGGTCGTTGGGAACTGAAGGAGATCGAGATGTACGATCGCCGCTCCAACTCCCGGACCACCCTGACCTTCGACCTGAGAGCCGGCAAAACCCCGCCTGAAACTGGATCGCGCTGAGGGTTGTTCCTTGCCGCCAAGTTATTGCTGAATTGCGGACTCGTTCGCGCATCTCACGATCGAGATTTCTTGACCTTTCGCGATCGCGGGTGTGTTATCTCGCGTCAAGGCTGTGATGCGATCCTCCCCATGCAAAGTGTCCCGGGTGTTGCGCATGCGCACAGTTCTCGCGTTCTGCATCTGGCTTTCAGGGGCTTTCGCGGGATTTCCCGCAGAACGCGCGCCGTTTTCGGGCGCTTCGATTGTGGAGATCAAGTCGTTGGTTGCGCCGGTGGCTTACGATCCGAACGGGCATCCAAGTGTGATCGTTCGCGTTGATCGGGTGTTTCAAGGGTACAAGCGCAAGGGTTTTTTCACGATCGGCGCCTTTCCGGTTCCGATTGCCGAGGGCTTCTCGATTCAGGCGCGTGATGCCGAGGCACTGACACAGCTGAATTTGAATTCGATCCGAGCCGTCTGGGGCGAGCAGGTTCAAATCCGTGGATTTAAACTGCTGTTGGGAGACCAACAAATTCTCCAGGCACAAAATGCACAAGTCGATACGGGCGGAAGGATCACGCTTCGAAAAGGCCGCATCATCCTGCCAAACTTTCGCGAGGAGTTCGACAAGGCCACGTTGTGGGTCGGGGAAACAGCTCCTGGACGGCTCGCTTTCAACCTTCCACAACGCGCTGAAACGAATCTCTTTCAACTCGCCTGCAACCCAATCATCTCCACCAACGGGATTCTCCCATGAAACTGAAAGCGATTGCCACAGCCGTTCTCCTCGCCTGCTTCATCTTGAATGTCTCAGGGCAGACAGCAGACGACCACGTCGCCTGGGGCCGGGCCCATCTGGCGGATGGGCAATTGCCCGCGGCGAATGCATCGTTTGCGGCCGCGGTGTCGATCGAGCCCGGGCACCCGGTCGCCAATACACTTTTCGGCATCACTCGCCTCCTGGTGCTCCCCAATCGGAACTCAGTGAAAACCCTGCTCGATCGCTCAGGTGTCGAAGCTGAAGGACGCGATGTGCTGAACTGGACCGCAGAAATTCTGCGCTCCAGAGACGGCCTGCCACTCATCGCATCGGGCATGAACAGCGTCGAGTTTGTTGCAGTTCTCCAAGGGGTTGTCCTTTCCGAAATCAGGGCAGCACAAGCGAACATGGCGAACGTCGTTGATCCCAACTTTCTTTTAGCGCTTACAGCGGCGGAGACGCGCACCGTGAAGGTGACCCTGGATTACGGCGATATTCAGCTGATTCAAGCCGGGCTTCACGGGCTGGAATATGTGATTCGTTCGATGTCGCCGTGGAATCTCGAAGCAAACCTTTCGACGCTGAAGGCATGGCACGCATCGGGTGGCCTCAACGTGGAGCGCGTGCTGCGCGAGAATCCGCAACTGCTGACCTTTGCGACCACCAACGACTGGGTGCATGCGCGGGTGGCTTTGCTGGGCGCAATCGAACGTTACCAAGCCGCTTCCAGCTTTATCCGCAATCGGTCGCCACTCGCGGTTCGATTGTTCAACCTCGCGGACCGGGCGGTGCAGGATGAAGCTCGGGTTTCGCCAGGGGCTGAATGAACTGGCCGCGTCCCTGACGAACGCCGTGATCTTGTCTGCTTCCAGCAATGTCGTAATCCACCTCCAACGACAAGAGACCCTGCCTGCACCGCGCGACTTGCTGCCCGTTTTTGCAGGCAACACGTTCGCCGCAGGCACATGGCCCGATCCCACGTTCGGCGGCGTCGTCGATGGGTTGAGCCCTGCTGGGATCGACAACGCCGTTGCGCAGTGGATTCCCGCACTACCCTCAATGGGTGCGGGTGTGCCGACGGCGACCGGCCTGAAGTTCTCGGTGAACGTGGTTGAAGGGCGCGGTTACGTGGTCGAGACCTCCACAAACCTGGTGCATTGGAGCCCCCATTCTGCCTTTGTGTCCACCGCGCGGGAATGGACGCTGCCGGACAACATGGTTGCTGCAACCCGCCAGCGGTTCTATCGGATCCTCGACCGCACCGGAAACCTGCCTCCGCCACCCAACGATCTCTTCGCGAACAGCGAGTTGTTAAGCGGCAAGAACGCCGTTGTATCCGGATATGCCGACGGGGCAGATACCGAGATTGGCGAAGCCGGGTGGGGACGTTCCATCTGGTGGAGTTGGACTGCCCCCGAGTCGGGCTGGTACATCGTGCGCACAAAGAGCGGCCAGGCGAGGGTGTACAGAGGTCAAGCCGTGGCCGCCCTCAGTTTGGTGGCTTCTGGAAATCAACCATTTTACGCGCAGGCGGGATTGACTTACCACATCCGCGCTGAGAGCTGGGGGGAGACGGCGCCAGTTCAGTTTGTGCTGTCGACGGTGCCCGTCGTGTCCGTTGTGAGCCCGCAACCGTCGGGCGTGATTCCCTTCGGGAACGCCACAGTGTTTTCGATTCTCGCTCACGATGACGACACAATTAAGAGCATTGAACTGGTGATGAATGGAACGACTACGATCACGGCGTCCCAGCATCTTCTGCTGACAAACTCTCTTCCGCCTGGTGAATACGATTGTTATGTCCGTGCGGAAGACAGCTTCGGCGTCGCCTCTACAACGAACTTTGCGTTTCGCGTCGCCCCTGAAAACGACGCATTCGCCGATCGCATCCGAATTCCTGGCAACACGGCGCTCGCAAGCGGAAGCCAGCTCGGTGCTGGAAAAGAACCTGGAGAACCCGTGCACGGTTCTCAGGAACTCGGGCAATCCGTTTGGTGGTCCTGGGTTGCTCCAACAAACGGATTCGTCGCGGCATCATTATACAGGATCGCGGTATCGTATGAATATTATCCTTGGGACGAGCTGGACGTGGCAATCTTCACAGCAGGGCGGCCGGTTCTTGGCGTATATAGCGGTGACACGCGCACCCTTGTGGGGACCAACACCAGCCCGCTGTGGGGCGCCGCCGCCGCGGTTGGATTTGCTGCAGTGGCCGGCACTGAATACCACTTCGCAGTGGACGATGTTTCAGCAACGTGGGGACTTGTGCGGCTCTTGATCCACGGCCTGAGACCCTCCAACGACGACTTCTCACAAGGCATCGCATTGACCGGTTTCCCCATGACAACGAACGCTGCGAATGTCGGGGCCACCAATGAAAACGGCGAGCCCTTCCACGCGGGAGAAGCGCCGGTGCGGTCGTTGTGGTGGCGCTGGGTTGCGCCGTCAAACGGGCCAGTAGTGATCACCGCGCAAAGCCATGATGTCGCCGCGCCGGTCGGGAATCCAAGACTCGCCGTTTATACCGGGTCGAGCCTTTCCAACCTGACACCTGTCGTGAGTGCTGCCGCTTCGCTAGAAGGCGGTGCGGCACAGGTTACTTTCAACGCAGTCACGGGCGTCGGCTATCACATTGCCGTTGACGACACCGATTTTGAAGGGGATGTGCGTCTGACACTCGGTCCGGCACCTGCGACCACATTGTCGAGCGGCCAACGCCTGGATCATCTTTATGCTCCGCAAGGGACATTGACCTATTACAAATTCACGGTTGCTCCGGGCAGGGAATGGTTTCGGGTGACCACGTTTGGTGGCTATGGGGATTGTGATGTCTATGTGCGACATGCAGCACAGCCGACCTTCGCCGAGTGGGATCACCGACCGCTTTTGGACGGCAACGATGAAGAGGTGACAGTGGCGAATCCAGCCGCGGGCGAATGGCATGTGATGGTGCATGCATACGGACCCTATTTGGGCGTATCTCTCCTGCTTCAGTGATTCAAGACGCGGAAAGCACCCTACAACGTTTTTATTGAACTTTGTAGCGGCGCCTCATAGTGATACCGGATGCATGTTTTCGTCACTGGCGGTGCGGGTTACATCGGATCCATTTGCGCTGAAGAACTGCTCAACGCTGGCCACAACGTTACGGTTTATGACAATCTTACCGAGGGCCATCGATCCGCTGTCGACACCCGGGCGAACTTTATTCACGCCCGCCCGGAAGAGGAGGGAAACATCCTCGAAGCCGTGCGCTCCACCCGCCCCGATGCGGTCATGCACTTCGCCGCAAACGCGCTTGTCGGCGAGTCGATGACCAACCCGAAAAAGTATTTCCACAACAATCTGGTCAACGCCCTCAAGCTTGCGGATGCCGCTGTTGAATGCGGTGTGAAGAAGTTCGTTTTCAGTTCCACCTGTGCCACATACGGACCGCCCGACCGCGTGCCAATGACGGAAGATCTTCCCCAGCGGCCGATCAACCCCTACGGCGAATCCAAGCTCATGTTTGAGAAGGTGCTGATCTGGTACCGCGAAATCTACCAGCTCGATTTCATCGCCTTCCGCTATTTCAACGCGGCTGGAGCGAGCGAAAAATTCGGCGAACATCATCGGATCGAAACGCACCTGATCCCGAATGTCCTCATGGTTGCCCTCGGCCAGAAAACACATTGTGAAATCTTTGGCACGGATTACCCCACCCCGGACGGCACGTGCATCCGCGATTACATTCACATCAAGGATCTCGCCCAGGCGCATATTCTTGGGTTGCAGCCGGGCAAGAGCGGCTTCTACAACCTCGGCAACGGCGATGGCTACTCAGTGAAGGAGGTCATCGAGATGTGCGAGAAGGTCACGGGCAAGAAAATTCCTGTCATTGAAAAACCGCGCCGCGCTGGCGATCCTCCCAAGCTCATCGCTTCCGCAGCCAAGGCGATCAACGAACTCGGGTGGAAACCTCAGTTCCCGAAACTCCAGGACATCGTCGCGACTGCGTGGGCATGGCACCGCAAACATCCGAACGGTTATCGCGACTGATGGCTTCTACCGTGCCTGCCTAGGCGCCTGGTGCGCACGCAGCGCAGCGGTCATCTCGGCGGCGAGCACTTCCGGGTTCCACTCGTTGCCGATGAAAATCTTCTTCACGCGCCCGTCTGCATCGATCACCACCGTCCGAAGGTTGTGGTCGAAACCGCCGCGTTCGTCGCGCGAGAATTTGAGCCCCAGTTGATCGCAGATGGCGGTCACGTCAATCAGAGCGCCAGTCGCAAACGTCCACTGTGCCGGCTTCGCCTCGTAGTATTCCGCGAAACGGCTGAGGACTTGCGGAGTGTCAAACTCTGGATCGAAAGACAGCGAAAGCAGGTGCCAGTTTGTGGGTGCGAATTCGGATGCGAGCAATTTCGCCTGGGTCTCCCCAAAGTAACGCGCGGTCTGCGGGCAGAACGTCGGAAACGGACAGCGGGTGAAGAGGAAGTTGATCGCCCACACTTTGCCTTTGAAATCATCCGTGCTGAAAACCTTTCCAGCTTGGTTCGTAAAACTGTAAGGCGGAAGCCGATCCCCGACCTCCAGCGGCTCGACGTCTCGGACGAGCCGGAACGGCCCCGTCGTCGGCGGATCGTTTCGTTTCGGCCCAGTCACCTTCACTTGATCAATCCAGCCATAATTCTCCGTCACGATCATGCGGAAGCTCACGGGATGCCCTGCCTCGACTCCTGCGAGTTCGTTCGTGTCCTTCACGTCGAACGACATTGTCATCGGAGGCATGTAACCGGGGATTTCGTCGTGCTTGATCCGTATGGACTTTTCTTCCGGGGTCACTTCAACAACGAGACCGGTGACGTTGAAGACCTGCTGGTTCGTGGCGCTGCCCACGTTGCGCTGAGCTGCGAAGCCCTGCCCTGCGATGGCAAAAAGGATCAGAAATACAAACTGGCGCATAGCCCTAACCTGCCGCATTCGGAACAGCTTTGGCAAGGGCACTTGCGGCGCGTTCGCTCCAGGCGCCTTCACTGCGTGGTCGCGATTGAAACCCTGCCGCGTAATTTGATTGTGGCCCCTGGCATTGGAGAGTGAGAAGTATGGCCGTCATGCAAGGATGGACCCTGTCTCTATGGCGCGAACGATGGCTTCGCGCGCCAAGACCCCGGTTGCTCAACGTTTTATTCATCCGCTGCCTGATCCTGATGTGGGGGTTCTCCCCGGCGCGCGCTGACGAACCAGCCTCGCTGATTGATACGATGGTCCTGTACACGCCGTCTGCGAGGACGGGCGCTGGCGGAACCGCTGCGATCCGCCTTCAAATTGCACAGGCGGTGCGCGAGGCGAACGAGGTCTTCCAAAACAGCGGAGTTCATGCCCGCATCCGGCTGGTTCACGCCGGCATGACTTTCTACACGGAATCAGGCAGTGTCTCCACTGACATCATCCGCCTGCGGAACTCGTCGGATCGTCACATGGAGCATATGCACCGTTTGCGGAATCTATTCGCGGCCGACCTGGTGTGCCTGGTGACCGAGACGGGAGACGACTGGCTTTTCTACGGGATTCAAGGACCCGCGGCAAAGGACGCCTTCAGCATCGTGCGAAGGCCGCACCTGACGGGTAACTATTTTTTCCCTGTGGCATTGAGCTTCAACTTTGGATGCCAGACCGAGCGGGCGTATGCCGACAGCGAAGCTGCTTTTCCCTTTGCATACGGGCATACCTTTCTCACAGACCGCGGGTGGTTCAGCACCGTTGAAGCCTTTGCGGCAGAGCGGTTGCCGATCTTTTCGAACCCAAATATCTACATCTACAACGGCCGCGCGGGAATTCCTTTGCACCTGCCGGGGCCTGCGGACAACACCTCCGCACTGAACCAAACAGCGCCGCAGGTCGCCGCATTCCGTGGCCGAAGCATTCGGTCAATCCCACCGCATGTCAGCATCGTAACCCCGTCGGAACCAACGACGGCGAAACGAGGTGAAGGTCTAAAGTTCGAGGCGGTTGCCTCAGATCCCGATGGCAAGATCCAGCAACTGGATCTGTTCGCAGGTGACCAATGGATAGCGTCTGCAAAAGGTCCGCGCTTAACCACTTGGTGGAAGAAACCGCGCGTCGGGACCCATCGAGTCGTCGCGGTCGCGACGGACAACACCGGTGTTAGCACCGTCTCGGCTGCTGTGGGTGTCGAGATTCGGGCGGCGGCTGCGAACGACAAGTTCGCCAATCGACAGCGAATCGTCGGAACGAATGCAACGGTGCAGGCTTCAAATTGGGGCGCAACCAGCGAGCACGATGAGCCAAATCACGCGGAGGGACGCGCGAGGCATTCGCTTTGGTGGACATGGACAGCACCTGCCGATGGCCTTTTATGGGTGGACACGTCTGGAAGCAGTAACACGACGGTGGCAGCCATTTACAGAGGGAACCAGCTGTCAAATCTGCGCCCTGTTCCGCGGGACGATCTGGGCGGTGGCTTCCGCTGCAGGGTGTCCGCTGGAACGGTCTACCAGATTGCCATCGACAGCCTGTACCACTTTGCGGGCAATGTGTCGCTTCACCTCGTTTTCGGGCAGCGCGTTGCCAATGATGATTTTGAAAACCGCCAACTCCTGGCGGGCGCGCACGTTCAGACGGAAGGTTCGCTTGAATTTGGAACAGTCCAGGCCGGCGAGCCTGCTCCTTACGGTGTTGCCAAACACTCCCTCTGGTATTCCTGGACTGCCTCAGAAGCAGGTGTGCTGGATCTTAAACTCACGGGCGGGGACACCTGGTATCAACACGTCGCGGCTCTGCAGGGAGACTCCCTGACGAATCTCACGGTGCTGCCGGCAATCCTGTCTTCCGATGAATTTGGCTTTCGCGTTGAGCCTGGAGATTCCCTCCAGATCGTGGTGAATGGCCAGAACACCCCAGGAATCGATTGCGATGGCTGCAGGTTCAACCTGAAGCTGGATTTCTCGCCAAAGCCGGTGAACGACGATTTCGCAGACAGCCTGGAACTGGCCGGGGCACGCCAGATTGTGACGAACTCGATGCGCGCAGCCACATCTGAGGCGGGTGAAGGTACGGTGACCGATTCGTTATTTGGAAATTCAGTTTGGTGGCACTGGGTTGCTCCGGCGTCAGGACGGATCATCATCTCATCAACTCATTCGGTTTTCGAAACCTTCTTCCATGTTCGCACGGGCGATTCGATGCTCAACAGCACCCTCGTTGCCTACGGTTTGCCCCTAGCCATGGATGTCGTCGGTGGAACGCGTTACTCCATTGCCGCTCGCGGCAAGGCGGAGCAAGTGGTGATGAAGCTCCTCTTCTCGGGGCTCTTGTTGGCGAGCCCGGTAAACGGATCCAATTTTCCCGCGGGAAGTGACATTCCCATTCATGTGGCGGCGACGGAATTTGATGCACCGTTGACGCGAGTCGAATTCTTCGAAGGCGAGACGCTCCTGGGAATCGCCACTGATGTCCCTTTTTCAATGGTGTGGAGCAACGCCCCCGCAGGCGACCATCATCTCAAGGCCATTGCTTATGACATCAACGGCGAAACTCACACCTTGCCGGCCATTGAGTTCGCCGTGAATCCAACCAACGATAATGTCGCGAACGCCGCGTTGCTGGCGGGAACAGGGGTTTACGTTGAGGGCACCACAAGAGGAGCAACGCATGAAGCCGGTGAACGCGCCCACAGTGGGCCGAGCCTTAGTGGATCGGTCTGGTACTCGTGGACCGCGCCCAACAGCGGATCAATGACGGTCGCCCTGGACAGCGAATACCCGGGCTCGCCGGGCTTTGCCGTCTATGCGGACTCCCCCTCGCTGAACCCCGTTGTCTCCAGCCACCTTTGGCATGGTGCTTCGTTCATGGCATTGCAGGGGCGGAAGTATCTCATCGCGGTGGACCTGGTCGGATACCGGAGCGATTTTCGTCTTCACATTTCGGAACCGCCGCCCAACGACAAATTCTCCGATGCCATGCTGATCGCCTCAACAGGCGTGCTGATCACTGGCAGGAACACTGGCGCAACGTTGGAATCGAAAGAAAACAGTCATTCTCAATCAGGCGGACAATCTGTTTGGTGGAAATGGACAGCGCCGGTGGATGGTCGTTTGACGGTGACATCGCCCGTGCCATTCCGGCGATCGGAATTTCCTCCCACACTTCGGGCGTTCACAGGAAGCTCCATCTCGGCATTGACACCATTTTTGGGCGATTGGAATCCGTGGCAGCAGCCAGCGTTCGCGGTCACTGGCGGCACGACCTACGCCATTTGTGCAGATGGGCGGTGGGAACCAGAAGGCATCGCGTTCAGCCTGGCCTTTTTGCCGAATCCGTCGAACGACCTGTTTATCGCGGCGGCTGCGCTTGAAGGGACAAATGTCATCACGCATGGAAACTCGACCCTTGCGACGCTGGAACCCGGCGAACCGGATCACTTCCAGTTTCAGACCGAGCCCTCGCTTTGGTATTCGTGGACCGCGCCAGGACGCGGGCTTGTGACGCTGGGCGCGACGGGAACGAACGCTCCAAACGTCGCTGTTTACACAGGCACCCATTTCGGTGAGCTCAATCGTTTTGGACGCTTCTCCTTGAACAACCATCGGTTCCATACCGAGGCCGGCATTGCATACCGCTTTGCCGTTTGCGGCAACCCTGGAGAGTTTGAACTGGCCCTCCAGTTCTTCCCGGCACCGCCAAACGATCTTTTCGCGGCGCGAATTCCACTGGGTGGTTTCATGGCGACAGCGCAGGGCAACAGCCGGGTTTCGACGCGAGAACCGGGCGAACCCTGGCCTCCTTATTACGCATTCGATGGAACTGTTTGGTATTCTTGGGTTTCCCCGGCAAACGGGCGCGCCCGGGTTACGGCCGCTGAACATCCAATCGCCGTATACATGGGTTCAGCGCTGTCGAACCTTGTTTCCGTCACGGCTGCAAACTACGACCTCGTAACCTTCGATGCCCTGGCTGGCCGGCAATATGAAATCGCAATCGGAGGCGGGGTTTATCAGCCGGATTTTTTTGAACTGACGGTGCAATTTCCAAAGGTGCAACTCGTCGGGCCAACCAACGGCGCGCAATTTGCGTATGGAAGTCCCATACCGATGGTGGCAGGCACACTCGACCTTCACGGCACCATCAGGACGGTTGAGTTCCTGGATGGAAGCAACGTGGTCGCGACCGTGGCCGGGCCGCCATTTGAATTTGCATACGCGCACGCGGCAGCAGGCTTCCGTGCGCTGCGCGCGCGTGCCACCGACGAGAACGGCCTCGTGACGGAAGGCGATGCCGTTGAAATTACCGTGCGGCCGCCGAACGATGATTTCGCGCAACGGCTCACGCTTTCCGGCTCGTCCATCACGCTTTCGAGCAGCAATCAAACTGCGACTTCGGAACCGCTGGAACGGCTTCCCCTCGGCGCGCTCGGAAACACGGTTTGGTGGTCCTGGACCGCGCCCGCCAGTGGCCAGGTCACCGTCACAAACACCGGGTTTGCATCCGGCTTTTTCGGTTTGAATCACCCCCTTCTTTCGACTTTCACAGCGGTGTCCGATTTCTCCGTCATTATCGATGTTCTGCTGCCGGAATCGCCTGAATACGGTTTCAGCCAGGGACCGGTTGTGGCGGTCTATACTGGATCGGAGCTGGCGAACCTGACGCTAAAGGGCAGCAACACGGTGCAACACTGCGCGAGCTGTGAATGGAGGCAATTTCCCTCATTCACCTTTGATGCTGTCGCGGATGCCACGTATTTCATCTCAGTGGATGGCCTGAACAGCAGCAGCGGCGTGACGACGGTGAGTCTCGAACTGGATGCGGAACAGGCGATGTATAGCGGCGCACCGATTCTCCTTCCATTGACGCTTTCCCTCGCCAGCGCCACGAATCTTCAAACCGGTCACATGGTAAAACTCAAAGGGCTTTCCGGAACGGGGCCCGTTGTGATTTACGCCACGACCAACCTGGCGGAATGGGATGTTGTCTGGAGCAACTCTCCTCCGGCATCTCAATTTGAATTCCACGATCCTCAATCCGTCGGCGAAGCTGGGCGGTTTTACAAGGCGATCCAGCTTCAGCCTGGGAGCCACTCCAACAGCCTGCACAGACGGTAATCTGCGGCCAGGCACGGGCAGCGGGATTGCGCATCGCCGCATCCAGGGTCATGATGCGACCGCATGAACCAGTGGGCTCTCATTACAGGGGCTTCGTCGGGAATCGGGCGCGAACTCGCACAGATCTTCGCCGCGCATTCCTTCAATGTCATCATTGCCGGACGCAATCTGCCGCGACTGCGGGAGGTCGCCGGGGAAGTGCACGGGCAAAACGGCGTCGAGACGCGCATCGTGGAGCAGGATCTTTCAGCCCCTGGCGCAGGAGCCAGGGTGTTCGAAGCTGTCGCGGACATTGAAGTAGACGTGCTCGTCAACAACGCGGGACTCGGGTTCTACGGCGACTTCGTGGATCGAACGCTTGAGGAGCA